>NZ_QXDL01000063.1:0-19307 GCF_003574345.1 Calidithermus terrae | reverse complement strand
GGGGAGGGGAGAGCCGTGGAAGAGGCCTGGGGAGTGTACTACCGCATCTGCCCGCGCTGCGCGCGCGCGGTCCCGCTCGCCTCGAGCGAGCGCTACTGCACCAACGACGGGGTGCGCCTGCTCGAGGCCTGCCCCGGCTGCGGGGCCCGGATCACCTCGCCCTATGCCCGCTTTTGCGGAAGGTGCGGCCGCGAGTTCCGCCTGGAAGCCCGGGCGTTGGAGGACAAGGCAAGGCAAGGAGGATTGGGATGAGGCATTGGTTCGTGAGCGTATTGGTGTTGGCGGGACTGCTCGGGGCGTGCGGCCCCAAGGACTCGGGCGGCGAGAACGCGGTGGTGATCAAGGCCGCCGAGGGCGGGGTGGTCGAGGCGGGCGGGGCTAAGCTCACCATCCCGCCGGGGGTGCTGAGCCGGGACAGCCGGGTGAGCCTCGAGCTCAAGGCCAAGCCCAGCGAGCCCCAGGACAACCCCCTCCGGGCGGCCGGGCCGCAGGTGGGCCTCGACCTCGGCGGGGCCAGCCTCAACGCCCCGGCCACGCTCGAGCTGCCCACCGACCCCACCAGCCCCGAGGGCAGCGTGGTGGTGCTGGAGACCGTCGCCAACCCCGAGCCGGACGGCCCGCGGCTGTGGGTGCACGCGGCCACGCCGGTGGGCGCCGGCTCGGCGGGGGTTTCGGGGCAGACCGTGCCCGCCAAGGTGGCCTACGCGGTGCGCCGGGTGGGGCTGTACACCGCCTACGTGGTGCCCAGGCCCAAGCCCCAGGAGGGGGGCGTGCGCTCGCTGCAGGTGCCCTTCTACTACCAGGCGGGCCTGCCGTGGTGCACCCCGACCTCGCTTTCGATGGTGATCAACTACCACCGGCCGCAGCCGGCCCTCGCCTCCAACCCCAAGTCCCCCGGGGGCTTCGCCAGCAACTACGGCCTGGCCAGCCTGATCAAGCAGTCGCCCAGCAGCGGCGCGGGCGCGGGGAGCATCCTCAAGGCCGCCGGGGTCCCCGAGGGCGCGTACAGCTACCTGCGCTGGGACGCCGAGCTCGTCCCCAGCGACAACACCTCCGGCGGCTCCAACGCCTTCACCGCCTACGTCGCCATCGCGACCACCGGCTTCTTCGGCCTCTTCCCGGCCAAGCCCGTGTGGACCGCCTCCGACCGCCTGTGGCACGCCTTCGTCCTCACCGGGGTGACCAAAGACGGCGTCTACGTCGCCGACTCCAACGCCCGCCCCGACACGGACTGGAACGGCACCCACCCCTCGATGACCTGGAAGGCCTTCCGCGACGCCAACTGCACGCTCAAAGACCCCAGCGACCCCACCAAAGGCTGCGCCGACTCCGGCGACCCCAACAAGCCCGACCTCGAGACCATCGTCTTCCTCAACGAGCCCAAGCCCGAGGCCGAGCGGCGCGGCTCGATCGAGCTGAGCCACGGCGAGACGGTGTACTTCGGCGGGGTGGGCTTCCCCTTCCCGGCCTCGCTGATCTTCCGCAACCCCTCCAACCAGGTGATCTCGCGCTGGAAGTGGGACGGGGCCTACCCCAACGGCTACTACTTCAACGACGAGGCCACCACCCTCCCCACCTTCCCCTACGGCCGTAACCTCGTGCAGGACAACGAGTTCCGCTACCTCATCTACCGCTCCAGCCGCATGGAGGCCAGCTTCAACGTGGTCAACGTCACCGACGTGGCCCTCGACTTCGAGGTCGAGGCCCGGCTGTACGTGGCCGGGGCCATGAAGGCCCAGCGCTTCGCCAACGTGAGCGTGGAGGCCTACGACCTCGAGCCCCTCGACCTCGACTTCGGCAACCTCGCCGGCGCGGTGGGGACGGTGGGTGGTCCCACCCCGGCGCGGCTGGAGCTCAACCTGCGCCAGGGCGGCGCGCTGCAGGACGTCAAGCACATCGCCTTCAAGCTCGCCCCCGACCCCGCCGACCTGCCCAAGGTGCGCATCCTCGTGCCCAGCGCCCCCACCACCTTGCTCAAGGGCGAGCCCTTCACCTTCCGCGGCGAGGGCTTCGACGCGCACACCCTCCCCGACGGCCGCGCCCGGCTGGCCTGGTTCGAGGGCGCCACCCCCCTGGGCAACGGCGGGCAGTACACCCTCACCCCCAGCGCCGCCGGATCGCGCACCCTGACCCTCGTCGCCACCGGCGAGTACGGCCTGCAGGCCGCCGCCTCGGTGAGCGTCAACGTCATCGACCCCACCCGCACCCCCGGCGAGATCGTGATCGTGGAGCCGAAGAACGGCGCCGAGTACTGGAGCCCCGACATCAACCAGCCCATGGTTGACGTGCCGCTGGTGGGCTACGCCACCTACTCCAACGGCGCGGCGGTGCCCGGCGAGCGGCTGGTGTGGACCGCGCAGGCCCAGGGCGGCACCGAGGTGGAGGTGGGGCGGGGCTCGAGCCTCAACGTGCGCCTGGTAGGCGGCCGCAACTACAAGCTGCCCTACACCATCCGCCTCACCGTGCTCAGCGACAGCGGGCAGCCCATCGGCAGCAAGACCGTGACCATCACCGCCGGCTACACCTACGTCGGCTAGGGAGGGAAGAGGCCATGACCCGCACCTCGATCGTTCTGCTGGGCCTGCTGCTGGCGGCCTGCAACACCAGCACCCCGGCCGGCCCGCCCAAGATCAACGCCTTCACCGCCACGCCCGCCAGCCTGCCCAGCGGCGGAGGAAGCGTGAGGCTGGAGTGGGACGTCACCGGCGCGAGCAGCCTCGACATCAGCGGGGTGGGCAGCGTGACCCCCGAAGGCAGGGGCAGCAAGACCGTCAACGTGACCGCCAGCCGGACCTTCACCCTCACCGCGACCAACAGCGCCGGGAGCGTGAGCAAGGACGCGGCGGTGACGGTGTCCCCCGCGCCTTCCATCAGCGTCACGCCCGCCTCGAGCGCCTTCGTGGCCGGCGACCCCGGCGGCAGCTTCGACGCGGTGGTGACGGGCTCGAGCGCCGCCGTGAAGTGGTCGCTGGAGGGCCCGGGGAGCCTGAGCTCGAGCACCGGCCCCAGCGTCATCTATACGCCCCCCGCCGCCCTCAGCGTCCTGACCACCGCCACCCTCACCGCCGCGCTCGAGGGCACCGGCCTCAGCGCCAGCGCCACCCTCAGCGTCGCGCCGGCCGTGCTCACCGGCGGGGTGCTCTTCTACAAGGCCGACGGCTCGGGCACGGTGGGCAGCCTGGGCGCGGGCGGGGCGTTCACCCCGGTCAAGGCCTACGCCGCGGGGGGGCTGCCCGCGGGGACCACCCACTTCGGCAAGCCCTACGAGCTCTACGAGCTGTTCTACAGCGCCGCCGACGGCTCGGGGGCCCTGGGCACCTTCGACGGGACGGGCGCCTTCCGCAGGCTGCGCACCTACGCCGCCGGGGAGCTCCCGGCCGCTCAGGACCAGGTGGTGAGCCTGAACGAGCGCCTGGTGTTCTACAAGGCCTCCACCGGCACCACCCTCTGCGGCAGCTACGGCCCCGACTACGGCTTCAGCAACCCCGTGACCCAGACCGGCTACTCCAAGGACTGGAACCTCGTCGTGCGGGTCAACGACGCCAACGGGGTGTTCTTCTACAAGCAGCCCACCGGCACCGGGGGCTACGGGACCTACGACGCGGCCTGCAAGTGGTCGTACGTGTACTCCAGCTACAGCCTCAGCACCAACTGGAGCCACATCCTGCGCACCCCCGGCGGGGTCTTGTTCTACCGCCAGAGCGACGGGATCGGCGCGCTGGTCACCTTCGCCGCCAACGGGGCGCCGACCCAGACCGGCACCTACGTCTCGGGGCAACTGGCTAAGGGCTGGGAGCAGGTGGTCAGCACCCCGGCCGGGGTGCTGTTCTACAAGGCCGACGGCTCGGGCGAGCTCGGCACCTTCAGCGGCAACACCTACGCCAAGGTGAAGTCCTACGCCGCCGGGGAGTTGCCCGCCGGGGCCGAGCGTCTGGCGCGGGTGGGGGATTGACCCTCGACCGCGTGCCGACATTGCGGGAGCTGCATTGAAAGGGGTGCGGCATGTTCCGTTACGCGCTGATCGTTCTAGTGCTGGCCGTCCTGGCCGCCTGCAAGGAGCAGGGTTCCACCCCGCCGCCGTGGGCCCTGGGCGAGCAGCCCAACTTCAGCGGGGCCATGGAGTACTGGGCCAAGGGCGACGCGATCGCGCCGGCCGAGGGCGGCATCTTCGCCTACTCCTACCACTCCGACCCCGAGGGCGAGCTCGTGGGGCTCGGGCAGGTCAGGGCCGACGGGGGCTTCACCTTCGGGCTCGTGCGCGGCGCCGGGGGGTACGCGGTCCCGGTGGAGCAGGCCGTATGCGCCGGCCTCAGCCTCGGCAACGCCCAGCAGAAGGTGGCGGTACCGGAGGTGCTCGAGGTCCCCGCGCTCTACGTCGAGGGGGTGCACGCCCGCCCCGGCGGGGGGGTGCTCGTCAGCACCCGGCACCCCATCGCCCCGGGCGCCCCGCGCTACCAGTTCGTCTACGCCGACCGCGACGGCACCGTGAAGGGCTCGTGCGAGGGCTTCGCCATCGACCTCGACCTCCGGAAGGGCTGGAACAGCATCGTGTGGCAGGGCAGCGGTTTCAAGACCGCGGCCATCCCCAAGGAGGCCCGTTGGTACTTCATCAACCCGCTCACGGCGGCGGAGTGACCCCCGGTCCGGCCACCCGCACGCCGCCTCCCCCCGCTCGCGGGGGGAGTTCTCGCGGGGTTCACCCTCGAGCCGGCCGTACCTCGCCCAGCAGGCCGCGCACCGTGTCCATCAGCGCGGTCATGGGCATGGGCTTGGCGAGGTAGGCGGCGGCTCTCTTCAGGTCCTCGGGGCAGCTCTCCTCCTCGTCCTTGGCGCTGAGGATCAGCGTCTTGAGGCGGATGCCCTGCCGGTCCATGCACTCCAGCACGCCCACGCCGTCGAGCCGGGGCATCATCAGGTCGAGGATGAGCAGGTCGGGGAGGTCGGCCTCCAGCCGCCGCAGGCACTCCTCCCCCGAGCCCAGGGCTTCGACCGAGTACCCCGCCAGGCGCAGCGCCCGCTGGAGCAGGCTGCGCATCGAGGGATCGTCGTCCACCACCAGGATGCGTTTCATGGCAACCCCGACCGAAGTCGTCTGGAGTCTACCGCAGCACCTCAAGAAGAAGGTCAGCCCCGGGCTAAGGCGCGTTCATGGGTTATCATCCCGTTCTCAGCCAGGAGGGGCCTCCAGCGGCAGGCGCACGAAGGCGGTGGTGCCCCGGCCCAGCTCGCTCTGTAGCCAGATCCTCCCGCCGTGCTGCTCGACGATCCACTTGGCGATGGCGAGCCCCAGGCCCGTTCCCCCCGCGTCGCGGCTGCGCGAGGGGTCGGCGCGGTAGAAGCGCTCGAAGACGTGGGGCAGGTCCTCCGGCCCGATGCCGACGCCGGTGTCCCGCACGCGCAGCTCGGCGTAGCCCTCCCCCGGCTCCAGCTCCAGCCGCACCTCCCCGCCTGCCGGGGTGTACTTGAGGGCGTTCTCGAGGAGCTGCAGCGCGAGCTGCTTGAGCCGGTCGGCGTCGCCCGGCACCGTCAGGGCGGGCAAGGGCGCGAGTTCCAGGCGGTGTCCGTCGCCCAGGCCCTTCACGGTGGAGAAGGCCTCCCCCAGCACCCGGTCGAGCCGGACGGGCTCCAGCCGCAGCCGCAGCCCCGCGTCGCCCCGCGCGAGGGCGAGCATGTCGTTGACCAGGCGCGACAGGCGCTCGGCCTCGCGGGCGGCGTCGGAGAGGGCCTCGCGGCGCTCGCGCTCGTCGATCCCCTCGAAGCGCAGCAGGAGCTGGAGGTTGCCCTGGATGGCGGTGAGGGGGGCGCGCAGCTCGTGGGCGGCGTCGGCCACGAAGCGCTTCTGGGCCTCGGCCAGCCGCCGGTAGCGCTCCTCGCTCTCGCGCAGGGCCTGCTCGGCGCGGTGCCGCTCGATGTAGATCGCCAGCACGTTGGCGACGGAGCGCAGGAAGTTGACGTCGTCGCGGGAGAAGGCCCGCCTCGAGGCGCTGTGCACGCCCAGCACCCCGTAGGGCTGGGGCATGCCCCGGATCACCATGGTCATGCCGCTCACCACCCCGTGCTCGTGCAGCAGGGGCGGGCCTTGGAAACGGGCCTCGCTCGAGAGGTCCACCACCACCACCGGCTGCCCGGCGGAGAGGGTGTAGCCCGGCTGGGTGTCGGGGCCGGTGCTCACCGTGACCTCGCCCACCCGGCCCTCGCGCCAGCCCACCCCCGCGCACAGCCGCAGCGAGCGGCCCTCGGGCAGCAGCTCGAACACCCCCGCGTACTCGACCTCGAGGGTCTGGGTCAGCGCCTGCAGGGCCTCCTGGAAGAGGGCGCCGGGGTCGGGGCTCTCCAGGGCCCGCCGGCTCAGCTCGGCCACGGCGGCCTGCTGGCGCACCCGCAGGCGCAGGCGCTCCTCGACCTGCTTGATCCCGGTGATGTCGGGGCTCGAGCCCACCATCCCGACGAACTCCCCGTCCACGAAGCGCGGGGTGGCGTAGGAGACGATCCAGCGCCACTCCCCCGAGGCGTGGCGCACCCGGGCCTGGGCCTGGAAGGGCCGGTGCTCGCGCAGGCACTCGAGGAAGGCCTGGGTGTAGGCGGGGGCGTCGTCGGGGTGCACCAGCGGCCGCCAGCCCTGCTCGCGGATCTGCTCGGCGCTGCTCCCGAAGAACTCGGTGTAGGCCCGGTTGACGAACTCCACGCGGCCTTGGGGGTCGGTGACCCAGATCACCAGCGGGGAGCTGTCGGCCATGGTGCGGAAGCGCTCCTCGCTCTCGCGCAGGGCGGCCTCGGCCAGTTTGCGCGCGGTGATGTCGGTGTCGGTGCCCATCCACTCCTGCACCCGCCCGTCCTCGCCGAAGACCGGGGCGGCCCTCGAGTGGACCACGCGGTAGCGGCCGTCCTGCCCGCGCAGCCGCAGCTCGACGTCGTAGGGGACGAGCCGCTCCAGCGAGCGCTGCCAGGCCTGCAGGGCCAGCGGGCGGTCGTCGGGGTGGATGGCCTCGAGCCAGCCCAGCCCGTGGGCGGTCTCGAGGCTGAGCCCGGTGAGCCGCTGGAAGTGCTCGTTGGCCCACACCAGCTCCCCGCCCGCGTCGGTGCGCCACACCGCCGCCCCGCCCACCTCGACCAGGGCGCGGTAACGGGCCTCGGAGGCCCGCACGGCGGCCTCGGCCTGCCGGCGCTCGGTGACGTCCTGGCTGAAGACGCCCACCCCCAGCACCCGCTCCCCGGCCCGCACCGGGTAGTAGCTCAGCCAGAAGGTGTGCCCGGGGGCGACGGGGTGGGAGGGGTCGGCGACGAACTCCATCTCCAGCACCGGCTCGTTGCGCTCCATCACCCCGCGCAGCAGCTCCACGGTTTGCCGGGCGCCGGGGAAGAGCTCGGTCACCGACCGGCCCAGGTGGGCTTCCGGCGGCAGGCCGTTGAGCCGGGCCAGCGCCGCGTTGATGTAGCGGTAGCGCAGCTCGCGGTCCACGAAGGCGAAGCCCAGTGGGGCGCTCTCCAGCAGCGTCTGCAGCAGGGCGTTGGCCTCCTCGAGCCCGTGCCGGGCGCGTCGCTCGTCGGCGTAGAGCCGCGCCCGCTCGATGGCCTCGGCGGTGAGCGAGGCTAAGGCCTCCAGGAAGGCCCGCTCCCGCGCGCCCCACTCCCGCTCCCCCTCGAAGGTGAAGGCCAGGCTGCCCAGGGTATGGCCCCCGGCCCGCAGCGGGAGGCTGACCCCGGCTTCGGTCGCCAACTGCCGGATCTGCGGCCCGAGGTGGGGGTACTGCCGGGCGTAGTCGTCCTTCGAGCGCAGCCAGCGGGCCACCCCCTCACGGGCGCTGTCGGCGGCGGGGACGGGGGCGGAGAGGGGGATGCTGAGGTAGTGGCGGCGCAGCGCGTTCTCGCCGGTCCAGCTCGCCGCCTGCAGCGTGTCGCCCTCGAGCAGGTACAGCGTGCCGGTGCGGGCCCCCAGCAGCGCCGCGCTCTCGCTCATCAGCCGTTCGTAGATGGAGGCGGGGTCGAGGGGCTCGCTCAGCACGGCGGTGAGCCGCTGCAGCTTCTCGGCACGCTCGCGGGCCTGCCGCTCGGCCTCCAGCAGCCGGGCGCGCTCGAGGGCCTGGGCGGTCTGGGCCGCCACCGCCAGCAGGAAGTTCCGGTCCTCGCGGTCGAAGGCCAACCGGTCGCGGAAGGTGAAGTTGAGCCCCCCGAGCACCTCGCCCTCGTACACCAGCGGGATGCTGGCCGCGGCCTCGCCCTCGAGCCGGGCGAGGTGCTCCTGGAGGTGGGGGTAGAGGCCGGCGTAGTCCGCCCGCGAGGGGAGCCACACCGGCTCCCGGCGGCGCACCGCGTCGGCGGCGGGCACGGGCGCGGCGAGGGGGAGGTGGCGGTAGGCCTCCAGCGACTCCTCCGCCATGCCCGTGGCGGCGACGAGCCGCAGCTCGTCGTCCTCGAGCACGTAGACGCTGCCCGCGCTCGCCCCCAGGGCCCCCTCCACCTGGCTCATCACCGCCGCGTACACCTGCTGCGGCGTGGCGGCCTGGGAGAGTGAGGCCGTGACCCGTTGCAGCCGCTGCAGGTGCTCCTCGGCCCGCCGGCGCTCGGTGACGTCGGTGGCGGTGCCGATCCACTCCCGCAGCTCCCCCTCGGGCGAGAAGCGCGGCAGGCAGCGTATCCGCAGGCGGTGGTACTGCCCGCTGCGGTGGCGCAGGCGGTACTCCTGGCGGTAGGGGCTGAGCCGGGCCATGGCCTCGGCCCAGGCGGCCCGCACTCGCTCGCGGTCGTGGGGATGCACCACCTCGAGCCAGCCCTCGCCCTCGGCCGCGCGGGGGTCTTGCCCGGTGAAGCCCGACCACCAGGCGCTGAGCTGCGGGCTCGAGCCGTCGGGGGCGAGGGTGAAGACGAAGTCGGTGCTGGCCTCGACCAGGCTGCGGAAGCGCTCCTCGCTGTCGCGCAGCGCCTCCTCGGCCAGGTGGGACTCGCGGGCGTCTTGCGCCAGGGCCACCACGCCCGCCACCCCGCCCCGCCCGTCGAGGACAGGGTTGAGGCGCAGGAGGGCGCGGAGGCTCGAGCCGTCCTTGCGGCGCAGCCGGGCCTCGCCCGACCAGCTTCCCCCTGCCAGGGCCGCCGCCAGGATGCGCTGCCCCGGCTCGCCCGCGGCCTCGAGGGGGATGACCTCGAGGAACTCGCGGCCCAGCACCTCCGCCGCCGCCCAGCCGTACAGGGCCTGCGCCGCAGCGTTCCAGTGCGCGATCCGGCCCTGCGCGTCGGCGGCGATGACCGCCTGCCCCACCGCGTCGAGCAGGCGGGCGGCCTCCACCCCCAGCGGGGAGGCCGCGGGGGCGGGGTTTTCGGACTGCTCGGGCTTCATATCGGGGCCACCCTGTCCGGTAACGCGCTGATGCTACCCCGTGCTCGCTGAGTCTGGGCTGAGCCGGCCGGGGCGGCGGACTGCTTGCCGTCTGGCCTGATTCTATCGCCGTCCGGGCGCTTTGGTCTCGTGGGGGCCTCGAGCGGGGGAGAGCCAGGGACCGCCCACGCCCCGCCGCGCTTCCTCAGCCTCCCCCTGACCCGGCCTCGAGGCTAGGCCCTACTCCGGAAGCGGGCCGGCCTGCCGACCCGGGTGGGCGAGGCCGGGGGCAGGAGCTTGGCCCCGGGGCCGGGCCGAGGAGCGTCATGGCAACCATGCGAACTGCCTGGCGCTGCAGGTCCCGACCTGAGCAACGCGGGCCCTGCTCCCCCTTCCGCGGGGCGGCTTCGGAGCTAAAAGCCTTCGGGGTCGGGTCCCGGTGGCCGGGTATTGCATTTTCCCGGGGGGCGGGGTACATTTTCTTAAAGGTTTAAGAAAATAACCTGGAGGATCTCGAGGCGGCCATCCCGGCTTCAACACAGGGGTCTCAAACCTTGGCACCCACGACAGGAGGACGGTTATGAATTGGAAGAAGGCAGGCTTGCTCACGCTAACCCTGGCGGGACTGATGGGCGCGAGCCCGTTCGGGTTCAGCCAGGCCCAGGGCCAGCAGATCACCCTGCAGTTCTGGGGCCACTGGCTCTCCGAACAGCGCCGCCCCACCATCACCCGCATCGTCAACACCTGGAACGCCAAGAACCCCAACGTCAAGGTCGAGTACACCGGCGTCCCCTTTGATCAAATCATTAACAAAACCCTGGCCTCGGTCGCGGCCGGCAACCCCCCGGACGTGGTGGTCATCGACATCCGCACCACGCGCCTGCGCGCGGCCAAGGGGCAGAACACCAACCTCTCGGCGCTGGGCGTGGACAGCAAGAAGAACCTCTACTTCCCCAACCTCTGGGCCACGGGCACCTACAAGGGCCAGCAGTACGGCCTGCCCTTCAACACCGACACCCGCGTGCTGTACTACAACAAGAAGGCCTTCCGGGAGGTGGGCCTCGACCCCACCCGGCCCCCGAAGACCTGGGCCGACCTCTGGAACTACGCGCTGAAGCTCGACAAGAAGGAGGGCAACCGCTACACCCGCATGGGCTTCCACCCCCTCTTCGGCGACTTCGGCTACGAGGGCTGGGTCGGCAACGCCAAGGGCCTGCTCTTCAAGGACGCCGACTACGACGAGCCCGCCATCAACAACCCCACCGCGGTGAAGGTGCTCGAGTGGGTCAAGCGCTGGACCGACAAGTACGGCACCGCGCAGTACGCCGCCTTCCGCGCGTCCTTCGGCGGCGGCGCCCAGGACGAGTTCATGTCGGGCAAGGTGCCCATGGTCGTGCGCAACGGCAACTACATCGCCACCATCGCCCGCAACGCCCCCGACCTCGAGTACGGCATCGTCCCCGTGCCCACCGAAGACGGCCAGCAGCACCCCTACGCCTCGTGGGGCGGCGGCTTCAACGTGGAGATCCCCAAGGGCACCAAGTACCCCAAGGAGGCCCTGGCCTTCGCCATCTTCCTGACCACCGAGGGGGCTAAGTACTGGACCGCCGAGCAGAAGGACCTCCCCGGCTACCGCCTGGCCCAGCTCGAGAACAAGGACCCCCTGTTCCTGCAACTCGTCAACAACATGAAGTACACCTTCGTCGCCCCCACCGCCGCCTACGCCCCCACCTACGGCACCGCCGTGGAGAAGGCCGTGCAGGACGTGGTGCTTCAGGGCCGCGACCCCAAGGCCGCCCTCGACGAGGCCCAGCAGACCGTGATGAAGATGGTCGAGCAGGGCAAGCGCGAGACGCAGTAGCGCCGGCTCTTACCTCTGGCAACCGCGTTTTTCCCTTCCGACGGGCGACCCTGCGTCGCCCGTTCGTCCGTGAGGAGGCCGAATGGCCGACAAGCTCAGCGTCATCGTCATCCAGCTCGACTCGCTCAACCGGCACTTCCTGGGCGCCTACGGCAACGGCTGGGTGCACACCCCCAGCCTCAGCCGCTTCGCCGAGCGGGCGGTGGCCTTCGAGCAGCACTACACCGGCTCGCTGCCGTGCATGCCCGCCCGCCGCGAGATCTGGGCCGGGGTGGAGGAGTTCTGGTGGCGGGGGTGGGGGCCGCTCGAGCCCTGGGACCGCCCCCTGGCCTTCCTGGCGGGCCAGAAGGGCATCGTGACCCAGCTCGTCACCGACCACTACCACTTCTTCGAGTGGGGCGCCCACTCCTACAGCTACGACTTCGGCGGCTACGAGTTCGTCCGCGGCCACGAGCACGACAACTGGGTCACCGAGCCTGTGGCCGAGGTCCCGCCCTGGGCCCGGCGCATGGTCGAGGTCCAGGGCGAAGGCGGCCTGACCTACCTGCGCAACGTCGCGCACCTCCGGGGCGAGGCGGACTTCTTCGGCCCCCGGGTGATGGCGTCTACGGCGGACTGGCTCGAGCGCAACCACGCCCACGAGCAGTTCTACCTCCACGTCGATTGCTTCGACGTGCACGAGCCCTTCCACGTCCCCGAGCCCTACCGCTCGATGTACACCGGCCTGCCCCCCGAGGGCCGCAACCCCTGGCCGCGCTACGGCCGCACCGACGACCCCGCGATGGGCCTCACCCCCGAGGACGTGGCGTGGGTGCGGGCGCAGTTCGCGGGCAAGCTCACCATGGTGGACGCCTGGCTGGGCCGGGTGCTGGACGCGCTCGAGCGCCACCGCCTCTGGGAGCGCACCTGCGTGATCGTCACCACCGACCACGGGCACTACCTGGGCGAGCACGGCCGCATCGGCAAGCCGGGCTCGCCGCTGTGGCACACCCTCTGCCACATCCCGCTGCTGGTGTGGCACCCCGGCGCCCAGCCCCGCCGGGTAAAGGCCGTCACCCAGACCATAGACCTCTACGCGACGGTGCTCGAGCTCCTGGGCTTGGAAGCCCCCGAGGGCACCCACAGCCACAGCTTCGTGCCGGTGCTGGGAGGGAAGGACCGCCACCGCGACTTCGCCGTCTACGGCTACAACAACCAGCGGGTGGGCCTGAGCACGCCGGAGTGGACCCTGCTGCGCGACCACGACCCCGCCGCCGCCCCCGCCTACGTCTACAGCCACCAGGTGGGCCAGCTCAACCAGCGCTCCGCCGGGGCGCGGCACCGGCGGGACTTCGAGCTCGCGGGCCTCGAGGCGGGCCCTTTCCTCCCCGGCGTGTCCACCCCGGTCTGGCGCATGCCCTCGGGCGCTTGGGACGTGCTCAACCTGCACCCCCCGCGCCCCGACCTGCTCTACCACAACCCCACCGACCCCGAGCAGGAGCACGACCTGGCTCCGGAGCGGCCCGAGAGGGTGGCCGAGCTCGAGGCCCTGCTGCGCGGCCACATGCGGCGCCTGCGGGCGCCCGAGGAGCAGTACGCACGCCTGCGGCTGTGACCTTCAGGCCCGCCGCCCCAGCCGCCCCACCGCCACCCAGGAGGCCCCGACGAAGACCATGGCCCCCAGGAACACCGCGCGGTAGCCCAGCGCGTCGGCCAGCACCCCGCCCAGGAAGGGGGCGAAGGCCAGCAGCCCCACGAAGGTGTTCATCGGATTGGGGTCTGGGGCGGGAGACCCCGACCAAACTCCGCTTTGGCCGGGGAGGTAGGGCCCCAGGCCGCCATCCGGCGGCTATACCCGCTCATCTCTTTCAAGAGTTGAAAGGTCTGCGGTACACTGGTTTTATGAAGCTCACCGCCAAGGTCAAGCTCTTGCCCACGCCTGAACAGCGGGCGTGGCTGCTCGACACCATGCGGCGCTTCAACGCGGCCTGCGACCACATCTCGGGGGTGGCCTGGGAGACCCGCACCTTCAAGCAGATCCCCCTGCACCACCGGGTCTACCACGCCGTCAAAGACCGGTTCGGCCTCTCGGCCCAGATGGTGGTGCGGGCCAACGCTCGGGTGGTGGACGCCTACAAGCTGGACAAGCAAACCAAGCGCACCTTCCGTGAACTGGGGGCCATCACCTACGACGACCGCATCCTCTCCTGGAACCTCGTGGCCTCCACGGTCTCCGTCTGGACGGTGGAGGGCCGTCAGACCCTCCCCTTTGTGTGCGGGGAGTACCAGCGCAGGCTGCTGGCTACCCGGCAGGGGGAGACCGACCTGGCCTACGTGGGGGGTGAGTTCTACCTTTTTGCCACGGTCAACGTGGAGGAGCCCGAGCCCATCGAGGTCAGAGACGTGCTGGGGTAGACCTAGGCGTCGTCAACCTCGCCACCGATTCCGACGGGGAAGCCTACTCCGGCAAGCACCTCAACTCCGTCAGGGCTAGACACCGTAGGTTCAGGAGAAAGCTCCAGAAGAAGGGGAGCAAGGGGGCCAAGCGGCGGTTGAAGAAGCTCGCCGGGAAGGAGAAGCGATTTGCCCATGACGTGAACCACACCATCGCCAAACGCATCGTGGAGAAGGCCCAACGCACGAATCGGGCGGTCGCCCTGGAGGACCTCCGGGGCATCCGCCAGAGGGTCAGGGCTAGGCGGCCTCAGCGCTCCACGCTGCACTCCTGGGCTTTCCACGACTTGGGGCAGAAGCTGGGCTACAAGGCGAGACGGGCCGGGGTTCCGCTGGTCTTTGTTGACCCCAAGAACACCTCCCGGGAGTGTCCCGCCTGCGGGCACACCGGGCGGGCCAACCGTCCCGACCAGAGCACCTTTGCCTGTGTGGTCTGCGGCTTCGCCGGGCTTGCAGACCACGTCGCGGCGGTCAACATTGGCCGCCGGGCCATTGTGAACTGGCCGAACGTGGGGGAAGCGAATCGTGTTCCACATGGTTCTGTCCCCGCAAGCCCCGACCCGAACCCGTTAGGGTTTGGTGGGGGTAGTTGACGGCGCCCGGGTAGCGGCTGCGCTCCTCGGCGGGCGCGACGTTGAGCATGTAGTTGGTGTAGCCCAGCCCGATGCCCGGCCCCGCCCGGCTGGCGCAGACGAAGACCAGCGCGTAGGCCATGCCCGCCCCGTGCGGCATCAGCAGCGCGGTGAGCGGGGTGAAGACCTGGATGAAGGTGGCGAGCCGGATGACCCGCCTCGAGCCGTAGCGGCGCACCAGCCGCGACCAGACGACGTTGGACAGCGGCGAGATGGCGGCCAGCACCATCAGGAAAGTGCCCACCATCGCGCCCGGCACCCCCAGCACCTTCAGCGCGTACACCGCGTAGAAGGGGTCGGCGATGCCCGCCAGGGCCAGCAGGCCGCGCGGCAGGGAGAAGGCCCGCAGGTCGGGGTTGCCCAGGGCGAAGCGGGGCATGGCCCGCAGCTCCGTCCAGAAGCCTCTCGACTCCCGGGGCGGGTCGGGCGGCTCGTCGATGCGCCCGAAGACGTGGTAGGCCAGGCTGAAGGCGGCGGCCCCAGCGCGAAGGTCAGGGTGTAGTTGTAGGGGAAGGGCAGCCCCGAGCCCAGGATCAGCCGGATCAGGAAGCCGGTGCCGAAGGCCAGGAGGCCGCCGTAGAGGGCGCGGGTGCCCAGGAAGGCCGGGCGCTCTTCGGGAGGGACGATCTTGGAGAAGACCTCGAGCACCGGCAGCCCCGCCACCCCCGAGGCCAGGGCGTTGACGGTGAGGGCCAGCAGGAAGGCCAGCAGCAGCCGGTCGGGGTGCCCGACCAGCAGAAAGCTGCTCAGCACGATCAGGGCGTAGGTCCCGCTGCGCACGAAGCCCGAGGCCCGGTAGAAGGGCAGCTTGTAGGGGCGGCTGTGCACCAGCGAGGCCACCACGGCCTGCGGCAAGGTCCAGCCTGCCCCCATCACGGCGGGGATGAGCCCGACGGGCGCGTTGCTGGCCCCGAGCTGGCTGGCGAAGGTCGAGAGGACGATGCCGGGGCTCATGCAGGCGTCCCCGACGGCGGCGAACCAGCCGTTGAGCACCCCCAGCCGGTAGTTGCGGGCGCGCATCTTTCGCAGGAATTGCTTGGACGACTCGTTCAGCATGGGCCGGGAAACGCCCCCCGCTGGGGGGCCGGGCTTAGCTCGAGCCCTCCCACTCGAGCAGGTTCACCTCCCGCACCTCGCCTTTGCCGCGCGGGATGAGCAGGGTCTTGATCTCGTAGGGGCCGAAGTCGGCCTCGAGGGTGCGCCCCAGCAGGGGGAGGGCGACGCGGGCGCGGGCGGCTCGGCCGGTGCTCTCGTAGAGCCGCAGGACCAGGGCGTCCGAGTCCTCGGCCTTCTTGAGCACGGTGGGGACGACGCTGGCGGGGCTGACCTCGAGGAAGCTGGCCTTGGGCCTGAGCTCGCCCGCGTGGTAGCTCTCGACCAGGGCGACGGGGCGCTGGTGGAGCTCGAGGGCCCGCCGGCTCAGCCCGGCCTCCTCCCAGGAGCCCGCGTGGGGCAGCAGCCAGTAGGTGAAGCGCTGGAGGCCCTGGTCCATGTAGCTGTACTCCTGCTGGGGGTCGGGCACGTAGGGGTCGTGGTGGGCGTAGATGGGGCTGCGCAGCACGGTGAGGTAGAGGGTGTGGCCCTCGGCGGAGTAGCTGTACTTGGCGTCGTTGAGGAGGGCCAGCCCGTGGACGGCCCCGGTGGGCCGGTAGACCCCGCTGAGGTCCGCCCAGCCCTGGCCCGGCTCCTCCTCGCCGTTGGTGGGGCGGGTCAGCGCGCCGTAGGGGGCTTCGTAGGCGGCCTGGGGGAAGTGCAGGTTGGCGGGGAAGGCCAGCTTGAGCGCCTTGTGCCGCTCGCGCCAGTCCAGCGTGACCCGCACCTCGAGGTGCGGGAGGTCGTGGTAGAGCGTGAAGTCCTGCAAGAGCACCGAGCGCCCGTAGGTGCTCCTCACCCGCAGCACCGCCTTGACCGGCCCCTGTTCATAAAGCCGCACCGACTCGGCCTCGAAAGCCCCGCTGAAGCGGTCGAAGCGCAGCACGCCGTGGCTCCAGGTGTCCGAGCGGTCCTCCGCGACCAGAGCCTGCGCCCCCAGGCCCTTGAAGACCTCGAGGTCGCGCGCCTTGTCGTAAAGGCTGGCGATGGCCCCGCTTTGGGGGTCGAGGGTGAGGCGGTAGAAGCGGTTCTCGAGGGTGTTTTCCCCGGCCCCGACCCAGGGGTGCGCTTTGGGCCGGGCGGCGGGCTTGACCCGGTAGAGCCGGTGCCCGAAGGCGGGGAGCTCGGCCACGAAGGCCAGCCGCTTGCGCCAGCCGCTCACCGTGGCCCCCGAGCGCACCGTCTGCAGCGGCACCTGGCGGCCCCGCTCGTCCACCAGCGCGTCGCCCTCCTTGAGCCCGCCGTACTCCAGCTCCACCTCCGCCCGCACCGCCCAGGGGTGGGGGTTGAAGACCACCACGGGCTTCATGCCCTCCTCGGCGGGGATGTCCACCTGCCAGGAGAGGGCCTGCGCCGCGTCGTTGGCGACGTGGGAGGCGATGGACAGCGCCTCGCCCAGCTCGTTCCTCGCGTCCTCGTAGGCCGCCTCGAGGCTGGTGCCGGCCAGGATGTCGTGGAACTGGTTGAACAGCACCCGCTTCCAGGCGTGCTCGAGCGCCTGCGCCGGGTAGGGCCGCCCCAGCCGCACGTGGGCCAGCGTGGCGAGCTTCTCCGCCAGCAGCAGCGCGTTCTCGGCCCTGCGGTTCCACTGCTTGATGCCCGAGTGCGCGGCGTAGCAGCCGCTGGCGTGGTGCTGCAGCTCCTCGTGCCAGGCGGGGATGCCCGGCGTGCCCTCCACGGCCTCGAAGTAGGCCTCGGGGTGGCTCAGCCGCAGCTCGGGGAGCTCGGGGTCGGCGCTGAGGCGGCGGATGGACTCGAGGTTCTCGCGCGTGGGCCCCCCGCCGTGGTTGCCCACCCCGTAGAAGCACATCAGCGTGTCGAAGGGGGGCTTGACCTCGGTGAGGCACTTGCGCACGTGGACTTCGAGGTCCTTGCCCCAGGTGGTGTACTCGTAGGGGATGCGGAAGGTGAGCACCCTCGAGCCGTCGGGCGAGCCCCACCAGAACAGCCGCCCGGGCAGGTTCTGCTCGTGGGGGCCGGGGCGCATGAAGGTGTAGTAGGGCATCCCGCTCTTGAGCAAGATCTGCGGCAGCGTGGCCGCGTGGCCGAAGGAGTCGGGGTTGTAGCCCACCCGCGCGACGCGCCCGAAGCGGCTTTGGAAGTAGCGCTGGGCGTAGAGCCCCTGCCGCACGAAGGCCTCGCCGCCGGGGATGTTGCAGTCGGGCTCCACCCACCAGCCCCCCACCAGCGCCCAGCGCCCCTCCTGCACCCGCTGCCGGATCTCCTCGAACATGGCCGGGTCGTTGTGCTCGACCCAGGCGTAGAAAGCCGCCGAGCTGCAGGTGAACACGAAGTCGGGGTACTCCTTCATGCGGTCGAGGGCGCTGCGGAAGGAGGCCTTGATCTCCTGGAAGCCCTCGCGCCAGTCCCACAGCCACACCGGGTCGATGTGGGCGTTGCCGATCATGTGGAAGGTGCCTCGCTCGCCCATCTCACTCCCCCAAAGCCCAGCCGTCGAGCGCTTCGCAGATCATGTGGATCAGGAGGACGTGCATCTCCTGCACGCGGGCCGTGGAGGCGGAGGGCACCGCCAGGCAGAAGTCGGTGAGCGGGCGCATCGCCGCGGCGTGCCCCCCGGTGAGCCCCACCCGCACCACGCCCAGGCGGGCGGCGGCCTCGAGCGCCGCCCGCACGTTCTTCGAGCGCCCCGAGGTGCTGATGCCGAAGAGCACGTCGCCGGGGCGGGCGAGGGCCTCGAGCTGCCGCGCGAAGACCTGCTCGAAGGCGTAGTCGTTGCCGATGCAGGTCAGGGCCGAGGAGTCGGTGGTGAGGGCCAGTGCCGCGAGCGGGCGGCGCTCGCGGCGGTAGCGCCCCGAGAGCTCGGCGGCGAAGTGCTGCGCGTCGGCGGCGCTGCCCCCGTTGCCGCAGACCATCAGCTTGCCGCCCTGCTCGAGCGCCCTGACGCAGGCCTGCACCACGCGCCCCAGCTCGGGGAAGAGCGCGGGGAGGTGCTCGAGCACCCGCCGGTGCTCGTCCCAGTACGCCTCGAAGATGGCCTGGCTCATCGCCTGACCCCGCCCCTGGTGAGATAGCCGGTTGCAACGAAGTTCATAGCCTACCTCCTCGGCCGTGTGCCGTCCCTTCTTAATCTCTGGGTTCAGCATATACCAAAATCCCGAGTTTCTTAATATATTTAAGTAACTCGAGGTTCAGCCCATTCAGTCCTCCCTCAGCCGTGGCCTGAGCGAGCCGGGATAAGCTATAGGGCAACCAGAGGAAGGAGGGAGCGGTTTATGGTCAAACGGCCGAGAATGTCGGCGATGCGCCGGAAGGAGGCGATCACGGGCTACTTGTTCATCATGCCCTGGTTGCTGGGCTTCATCCTCTTCACCGCCGGCCCCATGCTCTTCTCGCTCTACGCGAGCTTCACCAACTACGACGTCACCAGCCGCTTCGACTGGGTGGGGCTCGACAACTACCGCCGGCTGCTCTTCGACGACCCCTTCTTCTGGCTGAGCCTGAAAAACACCGCCTACTACGCGGTGTTCGCCGTGCCGCTGGGGATCGCCACCGGACTGATCATCGCGGTGCTGCTCAACCAGCAGGTGCCCGGCCAGCGCGTATTCCGCACCATCTTCTTCCTGCCCAAGGTGCTCACCGGGGTCGCGGTGCTGCTGCTGTGGCTGTGGGTCTTCAACCCCAACTTCGGCCCCATCAACGTCTTCCTGCGCTTCATCGGCGTCGAGAACCCGCCCCTTTGGTTCTCCGACCCCAACTGGTCCAAGCCCGCGCTCATCATCATGAGCATGTGGGGCGCGGCGGGCGGCTACATCATCTACCTGGCCGGGTTGCAGGGCATCCCCAAGCACCTCTACGAGGCCGCGGCCATCGACGGGGCCAGCCCCTTCCGCCAGTTCCTGGCCATCACCGTGCCCATGATGTCGCCCACCATCTTCTTCAAGCTCATCGTGGGCTTCTCCGGCGCGATGCAGTTCTGGGAGAGCGTGCTCATCGTGTCGGAGGGCGGGCAGGGCGGGCC
>NZ_QXDL01000062.1:0-19531 GCF_003574345.1 Calidithermus terrae | reverse complement strand
GGCCAGGGGGTGGCGGGGGTGGGCCTCGAGGAAGGCGCGGTAGTGGCCCTTGGCCTCCTCCAGCAGCCCCACCCGCTCGGCCAGGAAGCCCATCCAGTAGGCTGCGCGGCTGTCGCCCGTGG
Organism: Calidithermus terrae; assembly: GCF_003574345.1. NCBI lineage: Bacteria > Thermotogati > Deinococcota > Deinococci > Thermales > Thermaceae > Calidithermus > Calidithermus terrae. The sequence goes on along the minus strand of NZ_QXDL01000062.1, from coordinate 19,409 downwards.
CGGCGAGGTCCTCCAGGGCGAGCCGGTAGACCTCCTCGCGGTCGCTCTCGAGGGCGCGGGTGTAGGCCTCGCGGGCTCCAAGCAGGTCGCCGTAGAGCGCCCGCACCAGGCCCAGGTTGTACAGCGCGGTGGGGTCGGGGCCGGCGCCCAGGCGCAGCGACTGCAGGCTCGCCTGCAGCGAGCGGGCCCGGTCGCCCTTGAGGTAGAAGGCCCAGCCCAGGTTGGTCCAGGCCATGCGGCTGCCGGGCAGCAGCTCGAGGGCCCGCGCGAAGGCCCGGGCGGCCTCGTCGGGCCGGCCCTCGTCGAGGGCGGCGAAGGCGCGCTGTTCCCAGCCGTAGGGGATCTGGGGGGCGTGCTCGCTGAGCCCCCGGGCCGCCGCCCGCCAGGCGGGGTCCTCGAGCGCCTGCAGCACCATCACGGCGGCGACGCGCTCGAGGGCGTCGCCCTGCGCGAGCTTGCGGGCCTGGGCCAGGGCCAGCGCCTTGCGGCCCTCCTGGAGGTCGAACATCGCCCGGTAGGCCGGCAGGGGCTTCCCCGCGTTGAGCGAGGTCCAGAACTCGACGAGCGGCTTGGGCAGGGGCTCGAGGCTCCCCTTCAGCTCCCCGCCCTCGGTGAGCGCCAGCGCCGCCTCGTACTGGGCTTTGGGCGCGGGGAAGCGGGTCACGCCCTGGAGCTCCCCCTGGGCCAGCCTGGCGAGGTCGGCCTCCTGGCGCGGGTCGGGCCGGAAGGCCCCCGGCTCGAGCCCCAGGCGGGCGCCCAGCCAGCGCAGGGCCAGCAGCGGCTCGGTGAAGCGGGCCCGGGCCACCTCCTTGGGCGTGGCGAGGAAGAGCACCAGCTCGCCCCCCTCCCCCCTCCTGCCCGCCAGCACCCAGCCGGCGCGGGTGCTCTCGAGCGCCAGCCGCGCCCCGCCCGGGGTGTACAGGCTGCCGGTCACCCGCTCGTAGCTGCCCTCCCAGGGCAGGTCCGGGAGCAGCACGGCCGCCAGCGAGGGCGGCGCCACCCCCAGGCTCTGGGCGAAGGCCTGGGCGGTGGCGTGCCCGCCCGGCCCCTCGAACGGCAGCACCAGCCCCTTCGCCCACGACGGGGCCCACCCCACCAGGATCAGCAGCCACAAGGCCAAACCGCGCGACATGGCCCCATGCTAATACCCCGCGCCGCCAACACAGTGACGGAGGTCCCGCCGCCGCGCTTCTCCCGGTAGACTGTTTGGAGTGGCCGTAATCACCGCGCGCAACCTGGTCAAGCGCTACCCGGTGGCCCTCAAGGAACCGGGCCTGCGCGGCACCCTCCAGCACTTCTTCCGCCGCAAGTACCGCCAGGTGGAGGCGGTGCGCGGCGTGAGCTTCAGCCTCGAGCCCGGCGAGGTCGTGGGCTTTTTGGGCCCCAACGGCGCGGGCAAGACCACCACGCTCAAGCTCCTGACCGGGCTGATCCACCCCAGCGGGGGCGAGGTGCGGGTCGCGGGCTTCGAGCCCTTCCGCCGCGAAGCAGCCTTCCTGCGCCAGGTCACGCTGGTGATGGGCAACAAGCAGCAGCTCATCTGGGACCTGCCCGCCTGGGACTCCTTCCGCGTCAACGGCGCGGTCTACGAGATCCCCGACGCCGAGCTCAGGCGGCGCGTGGGCGAGCTCGCGGAATTGCTGGGCCTGCAGGAGAAGCTCACCCAGCCCGTGCGCAAGCTCTCGCTGGGCGAGCGCATGAAGGCCGAGCTGCTGGCGGCCTTGCTGCACCAGCCTAGGGTGCTCTTCCTCGACGAGCCCACCCTGGGCCTCGACGTCAACGCCCAGACCTCGGTGCGCGAGTTCCTGCGCGAGTACAACCGCCGCTACGGGGCCACCATCCTGCTCACCAGCCACTACATGGCCGACATCACCGCGCTGTGCGAGCGGGTGGTCATGATCCACCAGGGCCGCCTGATCTACGACGGGGGGCTGTCGGGGCTGCTGGGGCGCTTCGCCCCTTACCGCGAGGTGGTGCTCAAGCTCAACCGCGCCCTGCCCCGGCCCGAGCTCGAGCGCTACGGCGAGGTGCGCGAGGCGCAGGGCCTGGAGGCCCGCCTGCTGCTGCGCCGCGAGAACTTAGTGGGCGCGGTGGCCCAGATGTTGCGTGAGCTGCCGGTGGAGGACCTCGAGGTGCGCGAGCCCCCGGTGGAGGAGGTCATCTCGCAGGTCTTCGCCCAGGGCGAGGTGGTGCCGGGGTCGAACGAAAGGAAGTGAAAGGCTGGAAGGGGGACGGTTCGGACGGCCGATCGGCGCAGCAGCCTGGCCCGTGCAGGGTAATTCGTCCCCCTTTCACCAGGGAACGGAAATCTTTCGCAAGCCACGGTAAGATGTGGCGATGAACCGGGCAGCGGCCATCGAACGGCTCGAGCGGGAAAACTTCGACTTCTTGGTGATCGGCGGCGGGGCCACGGGCAGCGGGGTGGCGCTGGAGGCGGCGAGCCGGGGCCTGAAGGTGGCGCTGGTGGAGCGCTACGACTTCTCCGAGGGCACCTCCAGCCGCAGCACCAAGCTCATCCACGGGGGGGTGCGCTACCTCGAGCTCGCCGTCAAGAACCTCGACCGCGTGCAGCTCAACCTCGTGCGCGACGCTTTGCACGAGCGGTCCACGCTGCTGCGCATCGCGCCGCACCTCTCGCGCCCGCTGTGGCTGCTGACCCCGCTGTATAAGGCGTGGGAGGCGCCGTACTACTGGTTCGGCCTCAAGCTCTACGACCTGCTCGCCGGGAAGGGGCGGCTCGAGATGTCGCGCTACCTCACCGCCCGCCAGACCCTCGAGGCCTTCCCCGAGATCCGCAGCAGCGGCCTGGTGGGCTCGGTGGCCTACCAGGACGGGCAATTCGACGACGCCCGCTTCAACGTCGCGCTGGCCCTCACGGCGGCCGAGCAGGGCGCGGCGGTGCTCAACCAGGCCGAGGTGACGGCGCTGCTCAAGCAAGACGGCAGGCTCCGGGGCGCGGTGGTGCGCGACCGGCTCAGCGGGCGGGAGCTCGAGGTCGGCGCCCGCGTGGTGGTCAACGCCACCGGCCCCTTCGGCGACGCCGTCCGCCGCCTCGACGACCCCGACGCCCCTCCCCTGCTCAAGGTCTCCTCGGGCGTTCACATCGTCCTGGACGGCAAGTACAGCCCCCCCGAGACCGGCTTGCTGATCCCCAAGACCGAAGACGGCCGCGTGGTGTTCGTGCTGCCCTGGCTGGGCCACACCCTGGTGGGCACCACCGACGACCCGGCCCAGCTCAGCGACCACCCCGGCGCGAGCGAGGGCGAGATCGCCTACATCCTGCGCCAGGTGGAGCCCTACCTGGGCCGCATCCCCCGCGAGGAGGTGCGCGCCGCGTGGTCGGGGCTGCGCCCGCTGGTCTCGCGCCCCGAGGCCGACACCGCCAGGCTGGCCCGCGACCACCTCATCCAGCAGAGCCCCTCTGGCCTGCTGACCCTCACCGGCGGCAAGTGGACCACCTACCGCAAGATGGCCGTGGACCTGGTGGCCTACGCCGCCCGCGTGCACGGCCTCGAGGTGCCCCCCAGCCGCACCGACCGCCTGCCCCTGGTGGGCGCCGAAGGACTGGACGTGTACGGCGGGGCGCTGCTGCTCGAGCGCACCTACGGCGTGGACCCCGCCACCGCCGCCCACCTCCACCGCACCTACGGCTCGAGGGCTTCACGGGTGCTCGAGCTCGCCCAGGGCCAGGCTGCCCGGCTGGTGGAGGGCCACCCCTACCTCGAGGCCGAGGTCCGCTACGCCGTGCGCCACGAGATGGCCCTCACCCCCCTGGACTTCCTCGCCCGCCGCACCCGCCTGGCCTTCCTCGACCGCGAAGCCGCCGAGCAGGCCCTCCCCCGCGTGACCGAGCTCATGGCCCAGGAACTCGGCTGGGACAGCGCGGCCTCGAGCCGGCAGCGGGAGCAGGCGCTGGGGATGTTGGCTAGTGCCATTTGATGGTGGGGTGCCGGTAGCCGATAGCCCATAGCTGGACGCCGGGCGGGCGTCGTACGTCCTGCGCCCGGCGTCGTACGTCGTACGCAAAACGCAAGACGCAAGACGCCCCTTCTTCGCCCCCCTTAGCAAGGGGGGCAGGGGGGATATTCCTTACCCCGCGCGGGGAGGGGTTTAGCACGAGCCACTAGCCTCCCGCTGGCGGCTGACGGCTGCCCGCTTCCCCCCTCACGACCCCCAGAACTCCGGCCCGAAGGGGTTCTGCTGCGGGCTGATCAGCACGCTCACCACGATCACGAGTGCTGTGATGATCACGGCCCAGCGGGCGTTGTTGGCGTAGGCCCCGGCGACTTGCAGGCCGACGTAGCTCGAGAACACCTGCGCGAGCATCACCAGCGGCACGCCCAGGCGGAACGCGAGGTAGCCGGGGCTGCTGACGAGATGGCGGTAATTCTCGTCGAAGGTGATGAGCGAGGCCTTGCGGTCGGGGTCGAGCGGCCAGGTGATGGGAACGGGCAAAAGCCACGCCCACAGCAGCATGAGCGCGGCGAAGGCCAGGAGCAGGCGGCTGCTGTGGGCGAAGACCGCGAAGGGCTTGTTGTCGAAGCCCGCGACGAACATGAAGACGAGCGGCACCCAGGCGAAGGTGACCACCCGCGCCAGGAATTCGCCGAAGACCTGGCGGAAAACCTCGCCCTGCCCACCCGGCAGAGCCAGGTAAAACTGCCGCGTCATCAGCCCGAAGGCGAGGGCCTCGAGCACGCACGCCCCCAGCACCACCAGCCAGGGAATGCCCGGCCGCGCCAGAGCCCTGGCGTAATAATTCCGGATCCATTGCCGCATGGGCCTAATGATAGTTCCTCAAGGGCAAAACCGCTGTCCACCGACGAGTGGAGGGACGCAAGCACCCCCGGGCTGCGTCGAGGGTGCAGGGCCGAGGGCCAAGGCGTCTTGCGTTTTGCGTCTTGCGTTTGGCGTACGACGTACGACGCCGGGCGCAGGACGCACGACCCGCGCCCGGCTATCCCCCCTCGACACCCCACCCCCCCTCGACGATACGATGACCCCAATGACGCGCAAACTCAAAGCCCTCCTCCAGGCCCAGATCGCGCTGATGCTCGAGTACCGCGCCGAGGTGTTCTTGTGGGCGCTGGCGACGGCGCTGCCCCTGATCCTGATGGGCGTGTGGACGCAGGCCGCCGAGGGCGGGGGCTTCGCGCTGAGCCCGCAGGAGATGGCCCGCTACTTCCTGTGCGTGTTCGTCGTGCGGCAGCTCAGCGTGGTGTGGGTGATCTGGGAGTTCGAGCAGGACGTGGTGCAGGGGCGGCTGTCCTTCAAGCTGCTGCGGCCCATCGACCCTTACTGGGAGCACCTGATGGCCCACCTGGCCGAGCGGATCACCCGCTTTCCCTTCGCGGTCGTGCTGGTGGCGCTGTTCCTGCTGATCTACCCCCCGGCCCGCTTCGTGCCGGGGTGGGGCGACCTGCTGCTGGGGATCTTCACGGCGCTCGCCGCGTTCATGCTGCGCTTTTTGATGCAGTACACCTTCGCGCTCTTGTCCTTCTGGATCGAGCGGGCCGCCGCCGTCGAGGAGGGCTGGTTCATTCTCTACCTCTTCCTCTCGGGCCTCATCGCCCCGCTGGACGTGTTCCCCGAGGCCGTGCGGCAGATCGCCTTCCTCACGCCCTTCCCTTACCTGGTCTACTTCCCCGCCTCCATCCTGGCGGGCATCCCGGTCAGCCTGGTTCAGGGATTCGTGGTGCTGGGCGCGTGGGGGGTGGTTTTCCTGGCCCTCAACCGCTGGCTGTGGCGCAGGGGCCTCAAGCAGTTCTCGGGGATGGGGGCTTAGCGCGGGGAAAATCGTACCCGTGCCGGGCGGTAAATTGCCTCTCGTGGACATCGAGAGATTGCGCTACGAGTACACCAAGGGCAGCCTCGAGCTCTCCGACCTCTCCCAAGACCCCTTCGTCCAGTTCGGGCAGTGGCTCGAGGCCGCCCTCGACGCCCGGCTCAAGGAGCCCCACGGCATGACCCTCTCCACGGTCGGGCCCGACGGGCGCCCCAGCAGCCGGGTGGTGCTGCTGCGCGGCCACTCCCCGGCGGGGCTGGTGTTTTACACCAACTACCGCAGCCGCAAGGGGCGCGACCTGGAGCACAACCCCTACGCCGCCCTGAACTTCTGGTGGCCCGAGCTCGAGCGCCAGGTTCGGGTCGAGGGGCGGGTGCACCGGCTGGAGCCCGAGCTCTCCGACGCCTACTTCGCCAGCCGCCCCTACGAGAGCCAGGCCGGCTCGGCCAGCAGCCCGCAGAGCGAGCCCATCCCCTCGCGCGAGTGGCTCATGGAGCGCATCGCCGAGCTCACGCGCCGGCACCCCGAGCGCATCCCCCGGCCCGAGCACTGGGGCGGCTACCGCCTCGAGCCCGACTACTTCGAGTTCTGGCAGGGCCGCAAGAACCGCCTGCACGACCGCTTCGCCTACCGCCTCGAGCCCGGCGAGGGCTGGCGGATCGGGCGTCTAGCGCCCTAGGTGCTCGCGCAGGCGGGCCTCGGTGCGCTCGAGGAAGGCCGGCGCGGCCTTGCGCCACTGGGGGTTGGGCGAGACCGTCACCAGGTTGGCGAGCTGGATGGCCCGCCCGGTGATGAGGGTCTCGACCTGGCCGGCCTCGGTCTCGGGCCACTCCCCCGCCCGGCGGTAGCCGCGCTCGAGCGCCGCCCGCAGCGCGGGGTACTCGGGGTGGCGGCTCAGGTAGTACAGCGTGATCCCGATGTCCTGCACGGGGAAGCCCAGCGCGCAGTCGTCGAAGTCGAGCACCGCCAGCCGGCCCTGGCCGAGCTTGAGGTTGCCCTGGTGCAGGTCGGCGTGGAGCACGATGGGCTCCCCCGAGGCCCACAGCCGCTCCAGGGTTTCCCGCACGCGCCCCAGGCCCTCCTCGAACAGGCGCCGCCGCTCGGGCGGCATCCACTGGCGGTGCTCGGGCTCGAACAGCGCGAAGGGGGCGAGGTGGAAGCGCGACCAGTCCAGCCGCTCGAGCTCGGCGCCCGCCGGCAGCGCGAAGGAGCGGGCGTGCCGGTGCAGCCGGGCGGTGATCTCCCCGAGCTGCTCGAGGTTTTCGCTCGTGAGCCGCTCGGCCAGCAGCGGGCCGCTCAGCCAGCCGAAGAGGGCGCAGTGGCGCGGCTCGGGCACGCCGGGGGCGCAGGCGGTGGTGACGAGCTCGCCCGCGCGGTTGGGCACCGGGCTCGGGACCTGGAGGCCGGTGTCGCGGCGCAGGGCGGCCAGCCAGGCCATCTCGGCCCGGATCTGCTCGAGCCGGCGCACCCCGGGCAGGTTGACCCGCAGCACGTAGCGCCGCCCGTCGGCGGCCCAGACCCGGAAGATGGTGTTGTAGCTGTGCTGGAGCAGGGCGAGGCGGCGCACCTGGAGGTCGTAGTGCTCGAGGGCGGCCTGGGCCAGCCGGCGCAGGCGCAGGACCTGCGCCCGGTGGGAGAGCCGGGCGAAGGCGGAGTCGGGCGGGGTCATCGGCCTCCAGCTTGGAGAGCCTCAGCCCGAAATTCAACGCCCCCGATGGAGTAGACTGCGGCCGATGCGCTATCTGCGGGTGCTCAGGCGGTTCTGGGGCAGCGCCATCGCGGCCGAGCTGGAGTACCGGGGGAACTTCTTCCTGGCGACGCTCTCGGCTATCGGGCTGCTGGTGGGGAGCGTGTTCAGCCTCTCGCTGCTGTACCAGGGCGGCTACCGCCCGGGGGGGTGGCGGCTCGAGGAGGCCCTGCTGGTGCTGGGCGCCTTCACCACGCTGCAAGGGCTGGCCGGGACGCTCTTCCAGCCCAACCTCAACCGCATCGTGCAGCAGGTGCAGCAGGGCACCCTCGACTTCGTGCTGCTCAAGCCGGTGGATAGCCAGTTCTGGCTCTCCACCCGCATGTTCTCGCCCTGGGGCCTGCCCGACGCGCTGTTCGGGCTGGGCGTGTGGCTCTACGCCGGGTTCCGGCTGGGCTTCGGGCCTTTGGAGCACCTCGCCGGCCTGGCCTTCCTGGCGGTCGCGGGCCTCATCCTCTACGCGCTGTGGTTCATCCTGGGCACCACCAGCATCTGGTTCGTCAAGGTGGGCAACACCACCGAGGTGCTGCGCTCGCTGCTCGAGGCCGGCCGCTACCCCATCCAGGCCTTCCCCGCGATGTACCGCCTCTTCTTCAGCTTCGTGGTCCCGGTGGCCTTCCTCACCACCGTGCCCGCCGAGGCCGCCCTGGGCCGGGCCAGCCTGAACACCCTGCTGGTCGCGCTGGGCCTGATGCTGGGCCTGTTCGCCTTCTCGCGCTTCTTCTGGCGGCTGGCGCTGCGGAGTTACACGTCGGCCTCGAGCTGAGCCGGGGATGTCGATAGTCGAGCGTCAAACGCCGAACGCTGAACGCGGATAGCCGATAGCTAGATGTCTGAAGCCGGCGATTAGGAATAGCTACCCGATTCGGTCCGTTCGTCACCGAACGGTGACGCCGCCCCGCCAAGGCGGGGCGGCCGGCCGAAGTTATCCGCGTAGCGGAGGGCGATACCGCCCCTCGGGAGGGAGACGCTTTCTTCGCCGACCGTCAGGGAGGGGTGGGCTCTGGGATTCAAAAAGATAACCTCTGGGATCTTTGGATTTGGATGATTATCTTTTTGAATCCGGTAAGCGTCCTCTTGTGCTCTCGGTCTCGAGAAAGCGGGCCTGGGCGCGGGGGTCAAAAGCCCAAGGGGCGGCCCCGCGGGGTCGCCCCTCAGCTATCAGCTATCGGCAGCCTCGTTAGTGACCGCCCAGGTAGGCCGCCTGCACTTCGGGCTTGGCGGCGAGGTCGGCGGCGGGGCCGCTGAGGGTGAGCTCGCCGGTCTGCAGCACGTAGCCGCGGTGGGCGATCTGCAGGGCGATGCGGGCGTTCTGCTCGACGAGCAGGATGGTCTTGCCGGACCTGTTGAGGTTCTGGATGGTCTCGAAGATGAAGTCCACGAGCACGGGGGCGAGGCCCATGCTGGGCTCGTCCATCAGCAGGAGCTTGGGGTCTTGCATCAGCGCGCGGGCGATGGCCAGCATCTGCTGCTCGCCGCCCGAGAGGGTGCCGCCCTTCTGGGCACGGCGCTCGTAGAGGCGGGGGAAGAGCTGGAAGCCGACCTGCTTGCGCTCCTCGACCAGCTTTTTATCGCTGAGCAGGTAGGCGCCGATCTCGAGGTTCTCCTCCACCGTCAGGCGCGGGAAGATGCGCCGCCCCTCGGGGACGTGGCCGATGCCCATCGAGACGATCTGCTCGGCGGGCACACGCTGGATGGGCTTGCCCTGGTAGAGCACCTCGCCGCTTCGGGGCTTGACCATGCCGCTGATGGTGCGCAGCGTGGTGCTCTTGCCCGCCCCGTTGGCCCCGATCAGGGTCACGATCTCCCCTTCCTTGACCGTGAGCGAGATGCCCTTGAGGGCGTGGATGTGGCCGTAGTAGGTGTGGATGTTCTTCAGCTCGAGCAGGCTCATGCGCGCCCTCCTGCCTGGCCGGCGGCCCCCTTGCCCAGGTAGGCCTCGATCACGCGGGTGTTGGTGCGGATCTCGGCGGGCAGCCCCTCGGCGATCTTGGAGCCGTACTCGAGCACGGCGATGCGGTCGGAGATGCTCATGACCATGCTCATGTCGTGCTCGATGAGCACGATCGTGAGCCCCAGCTCCTTGCGCAGGCGGCGCACGTCCTCCTTGAGCCGGTCGGTCTCCTGCGGGTTCATGCCCGCGGCGGGCTCGTCGAGGAAGAGCAGCTTGGGCTCTAGGGCCAGCGCCCGGGCGATCTCCAGGCGGCGCTGCTCGCCGTAGGGCAGGCTGGTGGCGAGCTCGCCCGCGCGGCGGGCCAAGCCCATGTAGTCGAGCAGCTCCATCGCCCGCTCCTTGGCGCGGCGCTCGGCCTCGAGGTGGCGCGGGGTGCGCAGCATGGCGTCGAGGTAGCTGCTGTGGGTGTGGATGTGGTGCCCGATGAGCACGTTCTCCAGCACGGTCATCGCGGCGAAGAGGCGGATGTTCTGGAAGGTGCGGCCGATGCCCTGCGCCGCGACCTTGTCGGGCGACATCCCGGTGATGTCCTTGCCGAAGAAGCGCACGCTCCCCTCGTCGGGCTCGTAGATGCCGGTGAGCAGGTTGAAGAAGGTGGTCTTCCCCGCCCCGTTGGGCCCGATCACCGAGAAGATCTCGCCCGGGCGGACGGTGAGGCTGACGTCGTTGACCGCCTTCAGCCCGCCGAAGCTCTTGGAGACGGACTGCACCTCGAGGGCGCTGGCGACTGCGGTGGCGCTCATCGCTGGGCCTCCTTGGCTTCCTCGATCTCGAGCTGGTGGCGGCGCTCGGGGATGAGCCCCTGGGGCCGGAAGATCATCATCAGCACCAGGATCACCCCGAACACCAGCCGCTCGTACTTGGCCGGCTCGACCTGGTTGGGCAGGTTGAGCACCCCGGCCTGGCGGAGGTTGTTGAGGTACTCGGAGAAGCTTTTGAGGACGTCGGTATTGATGGCCGTGAGAGCGGCGGCGCCCAGGATCACCCCGGGGATGCTGCCCATGCCCCCCAGCACCACCATGCCCAGGATGGTGATCGAGGCCAGCAGCGTGAAGGACTCGGGGCTGACGAAGGTGCGCTGGGCGGCGAAGATCACGCCCATGGCCCCGGAGAAGGCCGCGCCGGTGGCGAAGGCGAGCAGCTTGGTGCCCAGCATGGGAATGCCCATGGCCTTGGCCGCGGTCTCGTCCTCGCGGATGGCGATCCAGGCCCGGCCGAAGCGCGAGTTGCCCAGGTTGATGTTGACCAGAACCACGATGCCGATGACTGCGAGCACCAGCAGGTAGAAGAAGAACTGGTAGTCGGTGCGGGCGTCGAGCTCGACGCCGATGCTGCCCATGAGGTTGTGGAACCAGCCGATGTCCGGGCGCGAGACCGGCGTGATGCCCTGCGGGCCGTTGGTGAAGTTGACCGGGTGGTCGAGGTTGTTCGCCAGCACGCGCACCACCTCGCCCAGCCCCAGCGTCACGATCGCCAGGTAGTCCCCGCGCAGGCGCAGGGCGGGCAGGCCGATGAGCAGGCCGGTGATGGCGGTGGTGATGATGGCGAGGGCCATGAAGAGGTAGAAGTAGTTGCCGGGGAGGGGGAAGCTGCCGGAGAGGAAGTTCGCCGCCTGCGGCGAGCCGAAGATGGCCCAGGTGTACGCCCCGATGGCGAAGAAGGCCGCGTAGCCCAGGTCGAGCAGCCCGGCCATCCCCACCACCACGTTGAGGCCCAGCGCCATGGCCGCGTAGATGCCGATCTGGATGCCGAGCTCGAGGAAGAAGGTGTTGCTAAACCCGGCGATGGGCACCGAGATCAGCAGCACGGCCACGCCGAGCAGGCCTTTGATCCAGCGCGGTATCCCGGGGATGGTGATGAGGGCGACGAGCACGGCCACCAGGCCGTAGAACAGGATGGACACCCGGGGCACCTGGGACAGCGCCAGCGTAAAGCCCAGGGCCAGCAGGGCCAGCGAGCTCGCGCGCACGGCCGTGGCGGGCCTGAGGTAGGCCGTCAGCGCCACCCCGGCGAGGCCCAGGAAACCCGCCAGGGCCCCAGGGGTCAGCCACAATAGCGCCAGCGAGAGCCCCGCCACCCCCAACACGACGACGTTGGCTGTTTGGCGGCTCATACCTTCTCCTTGACCACCTGACCCAGCAGACCCTGCGGGCGGAACAGCAGCAGCAGGATCAGGATCAGGAAGGCGATGACGTCCTTGTACTCGGTGCCGAAGTTACCCCCGGTGAGCGTGGGCAGGTAGGTGCCCGCCAGGGTCTCCATCTGCCCCAGCACCAGCCCTCCCAGCATCGCCCCCGTGATGTTACCGATCCCCCCGAGCACGGCGGCGGTGAAGGCCTTGAGGCCCGGCAGGAAGCCCACGTAGGGGTCGATGGTGCTGTACTGCACGGCGAACAGCACCCCGGCCACCCCGCCCAGCGACCCGCCGATGAGGAAGGTGCGGGAGATGATCACGTCGGGGTTGATGCCCATCAGCCGGGCGGTGCTCATGTCCTGCGCCACGGCGCGGATGGCGGTGCCCAGCTTGGTGCGGTTGACGAGGTAGTTCAGCCCCACGAGCATCAGCAGCGATACCAGGATCAGGATGAGGGCTTTGTACTGGATGAAGACGGTCAAGAAGGTGAAGTTGCCGTCGAGGGGCGGGATCAGGCGCATCTGGAGCTTGAACTCGTTGTGCCAGATGCCCTCCACCAGGCGCACCAGGTCCTGCAGGACGAAGGAGACGCCGATGGCCGTGATGAGGGGGACCAGCCGGTTGGTGGTCCCGCGGGCGCGCAGCGGGCGGTAGGCCAGCCGCTCCACGATCATCGCCATCGTGCCGGAGATGATGGCCCCCAGGATCAGCGCGAGCACCAGGACCGCGATGCCGTTGGGGATCACCGGGGCGAGGTAGCGGAAGACCTCCACCCCCACCACCGCGCCGATCATGAAGATCTCCGAGTGGGCAAAGTTGATCAGCTCGAGCACACCGTAGACCATGGTGTAACCCAGGGCGATCATGGCGTAAACAAACCCCAGCAGCAATCCGTCGAAGATCACCTGGGGCAGCAGGGCTAAGAGTCCTTCGAGCAAAACGAGCCTCCTTTTGAGCAGCACTGTCAGGTGTGGGTAAACTCCCCTAAAGAATATACACGGGCAGGGAAAGTTCTTACCCGCACATGACAGTTCAGGCCTTTCACGGTTGTCCCTCTCCTTGGTGACGTGGCAAAGTGTAAGCCGAGCCCGCGCCGACGAAAAGCTGGATTCTAAGGCTTGCAGCGGCCTATTTTACTCTTTTTAAGACGAAAAGGGGGGCACGCTTAAAGGGTTAAGGTGGGTCTCCGCTCGCCCCGATTGCCTGGAGCACCTCCGGCCAGACCGGCCTACATGCATTTTGTACCACGTCAATAAAAGGGGGTGGCCCGAGGGCCACCCTTTAGCTTTTGAAGGTTTAGCGCGGTGCGGCGACCGAAACCTTCTTCACCAGCTTCTGCTCGGCGTACTTGCCGCTCTCGAGGTGGATGACGAAGTAGTCGGCCACCTTGATGTCGCCCTTAGAGTTGAAGGAGATCTTGCCGGTCAGGCCGTCGAGGTTCACCAGGCGCACGCGCTGGGAGACGAGCTGGCGGCTGGGCTTCTTGCCGCCGCCCTGCTTGATGGCGGTCTCGATGGCGTTGAGGATGACGTTGGCCGAGTCGTAGGCGTAGACGCCGAAGCCTTCGGCGTTCTTGCCGAACTTGGCGCGGAAGTCCTGGGCGAACTTGGCCGCCTTGGGGAACTCGCTGATGGGGCCGGCGACGGTGGTGAAGTAGGTGCCCTTGGCCGCTTCGGCGCCGGCCAGGCGCTCGTACTCGCTGGCGTCGAGGCCGTCGCCGCCCATGATGGGGGCGCGGATGCCGCGCTCGCGGAGCTGCTTGGCGAAGGGGCCCACCTGGTCGTAGATGCCGCCGAAGTAGATCAGGTCGGGACGGAAGGCCTGGATCTGGGTGATGAGGGTGGCGAAGTTGCTCTTCTCCTCGGTGCCCACGAAGGCGTTGTTGGGGATCTCGGCGCCGAGCGCCTGGGCCCGCTTGCGGAAGTTCTCGGCCAGGCCCTGCCCGTAGGCGGTCTTGTCGTGGAGCACGAAGATGCGCTTGGCCTTGAGGTCGTTGACGGCGAACTCGGCGCCCGCCGGGCCCTGCACGTCGTCACGGCCGCAGATGCGGTTGACGTTGGACAGCCCGCGGTCGGTGACGCGGGGGTTGGTGTTGGCCGGGGAGACCATCACCAGGTTGACGCGGGCGTACACCTCGGACGAGGGGATGGCTACGCCCGAGTTCAGGTGGCCCACCACGCCCAGGATGTCCGGGTCGTTGATGATGCGGTTGGCGTTGGCCACGCCGGTGTCAGGGTTGGCCTGGTCGTCGTAGGGGGCCAGCTCGAGCCGGAAGCCCAAGCGCTGGAAGCGGGCCTGGGCCTCTTCCACCGCAAGCTGGGCACCCAGCTTGATCTGTTCACCCAGCGCAGCCTGGCCGCCCGAGAGCGGGGATTGCGTGGCGATCTTGATCACGTTGGACTGAGCCGAAGCCAGCCCCAGGGCAAGGACGCCCAAAGCGACGATGCCGACTTTCTTCATCCGATCCTCCTGATTCCACGCCAATAGCGGCGACTTGGTTGAACCGTACTGGCGAGGCCATTCTACACAGGCTCATTGCGTTCTTGTCAACGAGATTGTAACTACAGCAACAACTTATACCCCATCCCACGCTCCCGGTCAACAACCGGCCGGTGGAGGCACAGGGGGTTTGTGGGCGCGGCGGGCGGGCTCCCCGGAGGGGGTCAGTACTCAGCGAGGTACTGCTCGAGCTCCCACTGGTGCACCGAGCTGCGGTAGGAGTTCCACTCCACCTGCTTGGCCCGCAGGAACTGCTTGTAAAGGTGCTCGCCCAGCGCCTCGCGGATCACCTCGTCCTTCTGCAGGGCCTCGAGCGCCTCGCGCAGCGTGCCGGGCAATTCGCTCACCTTGTGCTTGCGCCGGTCGCGCACCGAGAGCTGGTAGATGTTGCGCTCGATGGGGGGCGGGGGGAGCTCTCGTTTCTTGATGCCGTCGATCCCGGCGGCCAGGATCACCGCCAGCGCGAGGTAGGGGTTGCAGGAGGGGTCGGGGGCGCGGAACTCGGCCCGCGTGCCCAGCCCCCGCCGGGCCGGCACCCGGATCATGGCCGAGCGGTTGGAGTCCGACCAGGCGATGGAGGTGGGGGCCTCGTAGCCGGGGGTGAGGCGCTTGTAGGAGTTGACCAGCGGGTTGGTGATGGCCACCATGCCCTCGGCGTGCTCCAGGAGCCCCTGGATGAAGTACAGCGCCACCTCGGAGAGCTTGTTCTCGCCCTCGGGGTCGTAGAAGGCGTTCGCCCCGCCCTTGAACAGCGACAGGTGCATGTGCAGCCCCGAGCCGTTGATCCCGGCGATGGGCTTGGGCATGAAGGTGGCGTGGAGCCCGTACTTGAGCGCGACCTTCTTCACCACGAACTTGAAGGTGGTGATGTTGTCGGCCGTGCGCAGGGCGCCGGAGTACTTGAAGTCGATCTCGTGCTGGCCCGGGGCCACCTCGTGGTGCGAGGCCTCGATCTCGAAGCCCATCTGCACAAGCACGTTGACCATCTCCCGCCGCGCCTCCTCGCCCTTGTCGAGGGGGGCGAGGTCGAAGTAGCCCGCCCGGTCGTGGGTGACGGTGCTGGGGTCGCCCTCGGGCGTGCGGGTGAAGAGGAAGAACTCCGGCTCGGGCCCGGCGTAGAGGTCGTCGAAGCCCATCCGGCGCAGGCGCTCGAGCTGCGCCTTGAGCACCTGGCGGGGGTCGCCCTCGAAGGGCCGCCCGTCGGGGTAGGCGATGTCGCAGATCAGGCGGGCCACCCGGCCCTGGTGGGTGCTCTCGAGCTCCTCGGGGAACACCAAAAAGGTCGAGTAGTCGGGCTTCAGGAGCATGTCCGCCTCCTCGCTGCGGGTGAAGCCCTCGATGGTCGAGCCGTCGAACATCACCTCCCCGTCGAGGGCTTTCTCGAACTGGGAAGCGGGGAGCTCGACGTTCTTGTTGATGCCCAGGATGTCGGTGAACTGCAGCCGCAGGAACCGCACCTCCTGTTCACGCAGAATTTGCAGGATGTCCGCTTTCGTCATGACAGGCTACAGCATAGCGGGGTCGTACGTCGTACGTCCTACGTCGTACGCAAAAAGCCAAACGCGAGACGCGAGACGCCTCGGCCCTTAGCCCTCGACAAACCACGGGCCAGACGCCGCCAGCCTTCCGCTGACGGCTGGCCGCCGACCGATCCTACCTGAGCCCGATCCGGTACACCGTGCCCCGGTGGTCGAGCAGGTACAGCTCACCGTCGGCGTCCTCGCCGAAGGAGCTGATGCCGTAGCCGGTTTCGATGGTCTGGCGGACCGCCCACTTGCCCCCTTGCTCCGTGGCGACCCAGACGCGGCCCGAGCAGTAGTCGCCGTAGATGTAGGCGCCCCGGAGGCTGGGCATCGCCTTGCCGCGGTAGCGGTAGCCGCCGGTGACCGAGCAGCCCTGGGAGTGGTTGTACTCGAGCACCGGCAGCACCAGGTTGCCGTTGTTGCAGTTATTGCCGGGGTTGAAGCAGGCGCTGGCCTCCATCAGGCGCCAGCCGTAGTTGAGGCCGCCCTTGCCCTTGGGCTCGAGGTTGATCTCCTCCCACTGGTTCTGGCCCACGTCGGCGATCCACATGTCGCCGGTCTCGCGGTCGAAGCTGAAGCGCCAGGGGTTGCGCCAGCCGTACGACCAGATCTCCGGGCGGGCCCCCTGGCGGCCGGCGAAGGGGTTGCCGGCGGGGATGGCGTAGGGCCGCCCGCCCTCCTCCTTGTTCACGTCGATGCGCAGGATCTTGCCCAGCAGGGTGTTGAGGCTCTGCCCGGCGTTGAGGGGGTCGCCCCCGCTGCCCCCGTCGCCCATGCCGATGTAGAGGTAGCCGTCGGGGCCGAAGGCCAGTTGGCCCCCGTTGTGGTTGGCGTAGGGCTGCTCGATGGTGAGGATCACCTTGGCCGAGGCGGGGTCGGCGCGGCTGCCGCCCTCGGCGACCTTGTAGCGGGCGACCACCGTGGCCCCGTCGGGGCTGCGGGTGTAGTTGACGAAGAAGAAGCCGTTGTTCCGGAAGTCGGGGTGGAACACCAGGCTCAGCAGGCCCCGCTCCCCGCAGCAGGAGATGCGGCCGCTGAGGTCGAGGAAGGGCTCGGGGCGCAGCCGGCCGCCCTGGACCACCCGCACCTTGCCGGTCTGCTCGGTGATGAAGAGCCTTCCCGAGCCGTCGGGGGCGTAGGTGAGGAAGGTGGGGCGCTCGAGGTCGGTAGCCACGGGGGTAAAGGTCAAATTCTGTGCCTGGGCCAGCCCCAATACCAGCAACACGAACATTAGCTTTGGCATGTACCCAGTTTAGGCAGTTGTGCCCCTCCGTCAGCGCAGTGGTCTACAATCCTAGCCGCCGCCCTGATCCACACTTGACGCCCGGCCCTTTATGATTGGGCAAGGAGGAAAAAGCATGAAACGCAGAGACGTACTCAAGGCCGGATTGGCTACGGGCATTGCCGCCGCGGGCCTGGGGCGGGCCCAGGGCGGCGGGGTCTTCCGCATGACCATCATCCACACCAACGACACCCACGCCCGCATCGAGCCCGTCGAGCTAACCCTCAACGGCCAGAAGGCCAAGGTGGGCGGCGTGGCGCGGCGCATCCGCCTGTACGACCAGTTGCGCTCGAGCGAGCCCAACCCGCTGTTCCTGCACGCGGGCGACGTGTTCCAGGGCACCCTCTACTTCACCCAGTACCGCGGCCTGGCCGACCGCTACTTCATGCACCGCGAGGGCGTGCGGGTGATGGCCCTGGGCAACCACGAGTTCGACCTCGGCCCCGACGCCCTGGCGGCCTTCCTCGACGGGGCGCGCTTCCCCGTGCTGGGCGCCAACGTGGACGTGAGCAAGGAGCCCAAGCTCTCCAAGGTGCAGCCCTACACCGTCGTGCGCGTGGGGGGCCAGAACGTCGGCATCGTGGGCCTCACCACCCCCGACACCGCCATCATCGCCAACCCCGGCCCCACCGTCTCCTTCACCGACCCCGTGGCGGCGGCGCAGAAGTCGATCAACGAGCTGCTGGCGCGCGGCGTGAACAAGATCGTCATCCTCTCCCACCTGGGCTACCTCGCCGACCTCGAGCTCGGCAAGAAGATCGTGGGCGCGCAGGTCATCGTGGGCGGGCACAGCCACACCCTGCTGGGCACCTTCGAGGCCAAGGAGCTCCAGCCCGCCGGGCCCTACCCCACCCTCGTCAAGAACCCCGAGGGCCGCGACGTGCTGGTGGTGCAGGCGTGGGAGTGGGGCAAGGTGGTGGGCAAGCTCAACCTCGAGTTCGACGACAAGGGCCTGCTGGTGGGGCACAAGGGCGAGGCCATCCTGGTCACCGACCAGAAGTTCCGCGAGGACGCCTACGCCGCCGAGGCCGTGCGCGTGTACTCCCTGCCCATCGCCGCGCTCAACGCGCAGGTGGTGGCCCAGACCCGCAACAACCTCAACGGCGACCGCACCGTGGTGCGCAAGCGCGAGAGCGCCCTCTCCAACCTCATCGCCGACGGCATGCTGTGGAAGACCAAGGGGGCTAACACCCAGATCGCGCTGCAGAACGGCGGCGGCGTGCGGGCGACCATCCCCGCCGGCCCCATCACCGTGGGCAAGATCTACGAGGTGCTGCCCTTCGGCAACACCCTGGTGGTCATGGACCTCACCGGGGCCGAGGTGATCGCCGCGCTCGAGAACGGCGTCTCGCAGTGGGAGCAGGGCGCCGGGCGCTTCGTCTCGGGCGTGGGCGGGCTGCGCTACACCTTCGACCTCGCCAAGCCCGCGGGCAGCCGCGTGACCAAGGTCGAGGTGCTCAAGGGCGGCCAGTACGCGCCCATCGACCCCGCCGCCACCTACCGCGCGGTGGTCAACAACTTCATCGCCGCCGGCGGCGACGGCTTCGAGAGCCTCAAGAACGCCAAGGGTGCGCGCTACGACACCGGCTTCAGCGACGCCGAGGCCTTCCTCGAGTACGTGCGCAGCCTGGGCACCGTGGACGTGAAGGAGGACGGGCGCATCACCATCGTCAACGAGCCCAAGGCCGGCCTCGAGCCCGCCCCCTACCAGCCGGACCGCTTCGCGCTGGCTTGAAGCCCACGACAGATCCAGGGTCCGGGGTCGGAGCCCCGGACTTTACTTTTCTGAGCAATATGGAAAGCATGATTAATGATCGCTCACTACAGCTCGTTTTTAGGCTGTGACACAATCAGCTTCATGTCGGCACGCCTCATCGCCTACGTCCAGTTCCAGCGCACCCGGGCCGTTTCCCCGGAGGAAATACGCTCCCGCCTGATCGCCAAGGGCTGGCCCCTGCAGGAGATCGAGTCGGCGCTGCGCCTCACCGAGCCCGACCCTAAGCCCACCCCCGACAACCCCACCGGCCTGTGGATGGCGACCTCCCACCCCCTGCACTGGGTCTTCCGCCTGGGTTTCGCCAGCATCTTCCTGGTCAACAGCCTCACCGCCCTGCTCGACCCTGCGGCCTTCCTCAAGCTCATGGAGCGCAGCTTCCTGCGCCTGCTGCCGCTGCCGCTGGAGCCCATGGTCTGGCTCATCGCCGTTAACGACCTGCTCACGGGCGTGCTGGTGCTGCTGGGCTGGAAACGGCGCTACGTGTACACCTGGGCCGGGGTGTGGCTGCTGGCGGCGACGTGGGTGAAGCTGAGCACGTTGGTGTAAGCCGAGGGTCGATAGCCGATAGCCCATAGCCGGGCGCGGGTCGTATGTCCTACGTCGTACGCCGGACGCATTAGCCCTAGACCCTAGACACCGGCAGGAGGGCCAGGGTGGGTCGCCACGGGTCACGAGCCACGCGTCCGCCACCCCCGTTCCCCCTCTCCC
>NZ_QXDL01000061.1:0-19830 GCF_003574345.1 Calidithermus terrae | reverse complement strand
CTTCACGGCCCAGCAAGGCTACGGCGGGCTGCTGCTGCTCCCCCTGCCCGCGCGGCACGGCCCGGCCGGGGCGGTCGGCCTGCTGTTCCGCGGGGGCCCGCCCCCCGACGCCCAGGGCGCGGTGGCCGCGGCGGCCGTCCTGGCCCGGTTGCTCGAGGCCACCCCCCGCGACGTCGGCGAGGAACAGCACCTCCTCGCGCTCGAGGCCCTCGCCAGCGTGCCCCCCGGCGACCTCCAGGGCCTGGCCGCCGCCCTGGCCCGCAGCCTCGGGGCGCGGATGGCGCTGGTCGGCCGGCTCATCGACGCCGAGCACGTCGAGGCCTTCGCGGTCCACGGCGGCGAGCCCTTCGTCTACTCCCTCGCCGGCACCCCCTGCGCCGACGTGCTGCGGGGCGGGTTCTGCGAGCACGCCGACGGGGTGGCCCGCTGCTTCCCCGAGGACCTCTTCCTCCAGGACTGGGGCGCGGAGGCCTACCTGGGCCGGCCGCTGCGCGCGCGCAGCGGCCGGGTGCTGGGCCTGCTCGTCGCCCTGCACGACGCCCCGCTGCCCGCGGGCGAGGCCCCCTACCGGCAGCGCCTCTTCGAGGCCTACGCCCGCCGGGCCGAGTCCGAGCTGGAGTACCTCAACCAGACCGCGCGCCTCGAGGCCGCCTCGCGGGCCTACCGGCTGCTGCGCCCGGCGCAGTCGGCCGGCGAGGTGCACCGCCTCGTCGTCGAGGCCGCCCTGCGCGAGACGGGCGCCTCCACCGCCAACCTCTTCCTCTACGACGAGGCCCACGACGGCCTCGAGCTCGCCGTCTCGCTCGGGGAGGGCGTGCCGCAGAGCCCCCGCCCGCGGCTGCCCCGGGGGCAGGGGCCGGCGTGGGGGGTCTTCGAGCTCGGGCAGACCGTCTACGTGCCCGACGCCTCACAGGACCGGCGGGCCGGCTTCACCGCCGACCAGCGCGCCCCGGCGGCCTACCTCGGCGTCCCCCTCTCCGACCACACCGGCCGCGTGCACGGGGTGCTCTCCCTCGACACCGCCGCCACCGGCGAGAACTTCAACCAGGAGGACCGCTTCTTCGTCGAGGCCCTCGCCGAAGCGGCCGGGGCGGCCATCGCCCGCCTCAACGCCCTCGAGCTCGCCCGCAGCGAGGCGCGGCGTTTCCAGCAGCTCGCCCGCTTCTCGGCGCAGCTGTCCCGAACCCCCGACCCCGAAGCCGCCATCCGCCACGCCCTCCAGACCCTGCTCGACCTCACCGGCATGGAAACCGGGCTCTTCGCCGCGCTCGACGGCGCCCTCACCCCCATGATCTGGGCGGGCCGCTACTCCGCCAAGCTCCCGCGCCTGGCCAAGACCTACCCCTTCGGCTCGGGCAAGGGCCTGATGGAGCAGGCCTTGGTGCGGGGGGAGATCGTGCACGTGGCCGACTACGCCACCTTCCCCGGCGCCCTGCCCGTCTTCTTAAAGAGCGGGCTCAAGAGCGCGGTGGCTATCCCGCTGCGCCCGCGCGGGCAGGCATACGGGGTGCTGGCGCTGGGCACCTCCGGGCACACCGTGCACCTGAGCGAGGAGTTGCGCGACCTGCTGGCCGGGGTGGCCCGCCAGGTGGAGGGGGTGCTCGAGCGCCACGCCTTCGTGGCCGAGCTCGAGCGCACCCGCGAGGAGGCCCTGCGCAGCCTGGGGCTGGCGCTGGAGTACCGCGACCTCGAGACCGCCGGCCACACCGACCGCGTGACCGCGCTGGCCCTGCGGCTGGGGGAAAGGCTGGGGCTGGGCGAGGCCGAGCTCGCCAACCTGCGCTGGGGGGCCTACCTGCACGACCTGGGCAAGCTCGCCATCCCCGACGCCATCCTGCAGAAGCCGGGCAAGCTCACGCCCGAGGAGTGGGAGCGCATGAAGGCTCACGCCACCTTAGGCGAGCTGATGGCCCGGCAGCTCGGCTTCCTGCCCGCGCCGACGCTGGGCGTCATCCGCCACCACCACGAGCGCTGGGACGGCACCGGCTACCCCGACGGCCTCAAGGGCGAGGCCATCCCCCTCCTCGCCCGCCTCTTCGCCCTGGCCGACGTCTACGACGCCCTCACCTCGGCCCGCCCTTACAAGCAGCCCTGGAGCCGGGAGGCAGCCCTGGCCGAGATCAGGGTTCAGGCCGGGCGGCAGTTCGACCCCGAGATCGTGCGGGTCTTCCTGGCGACCTTCGAGGACTCCTCGCGGTAGGCAACCCCTCACGCGCCGGCGGCGGCCGGACACGCCCGCCCTGCCGGGCTATTAACCGCTCCCTGCAGGAGGCCGGGCACGCCGCGACCACGCGCCTCAGCCCGGCGCCTCCTCCACGGCCAGGAAGTAGACCAGGTGGGCCTTGCCGCCCTCCCGGTCGGAGCGCCCGACGAAACGCTCCAACAGCGCCCGCATCTCCCGGCGCAGCTCGGCGGCGTGGGCCTCGCTCAGGTAAAGCCGCCCGAAGTCGCTGAGCAGCCGGGCGGCCTCCGAGTGACCCGCCTCGGGCAGCATCCGGATCCAGACGTTGCCCCCGTCCCGCTCGGCCCGGACGTGCCAGCCGTCGGCGTTCTTGCGCCCGGCGTAGGCCAGCGAGCGCTTGACGCGCTCGAAGAAGTCCCCGAACTGGATCGCCAGCAGGGCCTCGTCCGACTCCGCGGGCACGAGCTCGATGGGGAAGGTGAAGACGTCGGCCACCGAGCGGTAGACGGGGACGTGGAACCTCGAGCGCTTCTCCACCCGCACCACCTCGACGAGGCCGAGCTCGAGCATGCGCCGCACCCAGTAGCTCATGCGGCTCTTGCTCAGGCCCAGCGCCCGCGCCGCCTCGGCCAGGCTGCACTCCCGCCCCAAAAAAGGCACGATAAAGCCGCTGCGGTAGCGGTCGAGCAGAAACAGGGCCGCCTCCGGGTCCGTGATGCGCAGTTCTCGAGCCTCCGCCCTCATACGCCGCAAGCTTAACCGCTCACCGGGCCAGGTTGTATTTGAACGGTGGGCCCGCTACCTTGCAGGGGTGCGGCGTCCCTGTACCCACTCCGGGAAATACAGGTAACGCCGCCGCGCAGGCCGGGAGAAGCTTGCGCGGGCCCTATTAAAGCCCACGTTCCGGCCCGGGGTTCGCGGGCCGGGAAGGAGGAAGCGTGAACCGTAAAGCATTGGCGAAAGGATTGGCGGCGGCATCGATGGCGGGCGTCCTGGCGGCTTGTGGCGGGGGCGGGGGCGCAAGCGGCGGCGAGATCCAGGGCTCGGTGCGCGCCCCGGCGGGCGGGAGCGCGGCGGGCAGCCGGGTGATAGCCTGCTTCGTCGAGGGCAACCAGTGCAACGCCCAGTCGCCCAACACGCGCGCTACGGTCGTGGGCGCGAACGGCGCCTACAACCTCTCCCTCGCCGCCGGGCAGTACGTGGTGCTCGCCATCAAGGACGTTGACGGCAGCGGCAGCCTGACGGCGGGCGACTACGGCGGGATCTACACGGAGGGCGGCAAGGTCGTGGCCGTGTCCCCGCCCAAGGCCGGGGTCAACATCCAGATGGAGGTGCTCACCGAAGACTCCGGCCTGCGGGCGCAGGGCCTCGAGGGCATCCCCTCGCGCTAACCCGCTGGCACGGCACGTGGGGAGGGGGTGGCCCCCGGGCGGAAACGGGCCCCGGGACCACCCCCTCCCCGCGCTCGAGCGCGGCCTCACACCGTGATCACGACCTTGCCGCGGGCGTGGCCGGTCCCGATGTACCCGAGCGCCTCGGGCACCTCCGCCAGGGTGTAGCGGCGGTCGATGACGGGCTTGATCTTCCCCGCCTCGAGCATCTTCCCCAGGGCCAGCAGGTCCTCCGGGGTGAATTTCGCGATGAAGAACACCACCTTCTGGCTCGCGCCCAGCGAAGCCAGCCGGACCCGGAGCAGGTGCCCCACGGGCCCGAGCACCGGGTTGCCCATGGGCCCCCCGACCAGGACCAACCTCGCGCTGCGCTCGAGGACCCGCCTGAGCGCCGACCACGGCCGGCCCCCGGCGACGTCGAGCAGCAGGTCGTAGCGCTCGCCGCCGCGGGTGAAGTCCTCCTGGGTGTAGTCGATCACGCGGTCCGCGCCGAGGGTGCGGGCGAGCTCGACGTTCCGCGTGCTGCACACCGCGGTCACGTGCGCGCCGAGCGCCTTGGCGATCTGCACCGCAAAGGTCCCGACCCCCCCGGCCGCCCCGTTGACGAGGACCTTCTGGCCCGGGCGGACCTGCCCATGGTCGCGCAGCCCCTGCAGCGCGGTGATGGCCGCCGTAGGGACCGACGCCGCCTCCTCGAACGTCACGTTGGCAGGCTTGTGAACCACGTTTTTGCGGACGGTCAGGTACTCGGCCAGGGCCCCGTTGCGCCCGCCGAAGACCTCGTCCCCTGGCCGGAAGCGCGTCACGGCACTGCCGACAGCCTCGACCACGCCCGCGAAGTCCACGCCGGGGATGGACTGCTTCGGCCGGATCGGCCCCGCGAAGACCCGCGCGAAGTACGGCGTCCCCGTCACCCCGTACCACTCTGCCCGGTTCACCGAAGACGCGTGCACGCGCACGAGCACGCCGTCTTCCGGCAGCGCCGGCCGATCGATCTCCCTGAGCCGGAGAGCCTCCGGCGGGCCGTAACGCTCCTGGACGATCGCCCTCATCTTCCCCTTCGCCGTGTCCTGCTGAGCTGGTGCGTTCGCGGTCATGATCCCCTCTCCGGTGACAGCCGTACCCGACGCCCAGCCAACCCTGCCGGCCTCTTTTCGTACACTGTACGACTGCTGTAGCCGCACAGTACTCGTACACTGTACGATTGTCAAGGCCTCAGCTCCGCCCGTGGCGGAGGCGCAGGCCAAGGAGGATAGCTGATGACCCGTCCCGCCGACCCCAGCCCCCGGCCGCGGACGTCCCTCAGCAGGGACCGGGTGCTGCGCGCCGCCCTCGCCCTCGCCGACCGCGACGGGATCGAATCGCTGAGCATGCGCAAGCTCGCGGAGGAGCTGGGGACGAAGGTGATGTCGCTGTACTACTACGTCGCCAACAAGGACGACGTCCTCGGCGGCATCCTCGAGCTCGTCATCGGCGAGATCGAGCTTCCCCCCGAAAACACCGACTGGAAGGCCGCTCTTCGCCGGAGCGCGATCTCCGCCCACGAGGCCCTGTTGCGCCACCGCTGGGCACTGGGCGTGATGATGTCGCCCAGCCGGGTCGGCCCCGCGCGGCTGCGCTACATGGATTCCCTTCTGCGCTGCCTGCGCGAGGCGGGCTTCTCGGCCTACGCGGCCCACCGCGCCTACCACGCCCTCGAGGGCCACATCACCGGCTTCACCCTGTGGCAGGCGAGCCTCCCCATCCGCAAGGCCGACGTGCCCAACCTGGTGGCGAACTTCCTCGAGCGGATCTCCGTGGACAAGTACCCCTACATCGTCGAGCACATGCAGGTACACCTCGCCCTGTTCGGGCAGGAGGGTGAGGGCGACTTCGAGTTCGGCCTCGACCTCATCCTCGACGGCCTCGAGAGGATCCGGGAGTTGGAGCAACCGTAGGCGCAGCCAGCGGCACCCTCGCGCCCCGGTTGCTTAGGCACAGGACTTAGGCCAGCGCGGTCAAAAACCCTGTAGCCATTCCGTCTGCACGGTACACTCTTGCCGTATGAAACGGCCAGTCCTCCTTGGGACACTTCTTATCGCCACCCTATCAGGCGCGCAAAGCCCGGTTCAGCCCGTCCTGGAGCATACCCTTGGCCTGGGAACCCTTACGTCCGTTGAACCCTCGCGGGACGGCAGATTCCTCCTGACCGCCGGGGACCGGGGGGTCTACCGCTGGGAACTAGCCTCTTCAGCCCCGCCCCGCAAGCTATCGGTGGAGAGACGGGTGTGGGGTTTAGCCCTCAGTTCTCGTGGCGACCGCGCAGCCTTCCGCGTTACTGACGGCAAGCAAGCCGCCGAGGTCGTGGTCTACGACCTGGCACAAGACCGCAAAATGTACTCCCTGCCGAGCGGCGTGTTCGGCGACCTCACCTTTAGCCCAGACGGCACCCTGCTCATCGCAAAGGACGGCAAGGCTAAGGGAATCGGGGTCTATGAAGCCGCGTCGGGGCGACGCCTAGCCTTCAAGCCAGGATGGGTAGATGCACTGGCCTATTCGCCCAACAAAGGGTATGTGGCTTATGTGCGGGATGGGAGTCGGCTCGAGGTCTGGGACTATCGTGCTAACCGGGTAATCTACACGACCGGTGGCAACTTTATGTATCAAGGAAACACCGTCATCAACACGGGGCTGGTCTTCAGCCCCGACGGATCCCGCCTGGCCTTGGGCACCTCGCGGGGATAATGGTCTGGGACATAGGCAATCAGCGCCTGTCAGGAATGATCCGCACCGAGTCGGGGGAGTTGGATGCGCTGGTGTTCGGTCAGGACAGCAAACGAATCTACGCGGTTCAGCGGAGAGCCATCGTGGCCTATGATGCGGCTACCCTCCGGGAAAGCTTTCGTCTCGCCAACAGCAGCTATCCCCCTTATGTTTATTTCCCCTCGGGGGTACGAGCCACCAGCGACCCCAACGTCCTGGTCTACTTCAACCGTGCAGGTGAAGTGTCGGTATGGGACGTTGCCCGGCAAAAGGTCGCACGGCGCCTCGAAGGCCACTCCAGTAAGGTCGCGCAGGTGAGCTTCAGCCGTGACGGGAGGCAGGTCATTTCACGCTATGAGGGGAGTCGGGTGCGCCGTTTCGACCTTGCCACCGGGCGGTACTTGGGGGAAGAAGACCAGCGCAAGATGCCTGGAGGTGACGCCACCTTTTATTGGATGAGTCAGGACGGCAGCCTGGTGGTAACCAGCGGCGAGTTCGCTGCCACAGTGCAGGTGCTCGACACCAGGACGGGCCGTCAAGTAGCACGGATTCGGGGTTATATGAGCACAGGCGAAGGGATGAGCTTCAGCGCAGATAACCGCTACCTGGCGCTCGGGAGTGGGAACGTGATGGTCTGGGACCTTCACGCAGGTCGCCCGACTGTAACTCTCGAGCTCGCGAACCCCGACGACGGGCCTGTCAACGCAGTAGCCTTCACCCCCGACGGCCGCACGCTGGTGGTCGGGCAGCACCAGTTCTTCAGCGTGTGGGACTGGGCCACCGGGCGGCAGATCAGGCGGGTGCAAGTGTCGGACAGCGACGAGGACTGGTTCGGCGACCTCGCGGTTAGCCCCGACGGGAAGATGCTCGCTGCTGCCTACGGCAACCAGGTCCTGCTCTTCGCCCTTGAGGAAGGCGACACACCCCTGGCGACGCTCACCGGCCACACCGCCGCTGTCTCCAGCGTGGCCTTCAGCCCGGACGGCAGCCGGCTGGTGAGCGGCAGCGAGGACGGGGGGGCCTTGGTGTGGCGGCTGCGCTAGCCCTTCTCCACGTCCGTGTGGGGCGCGGCCCCGCCCTCGCCCCACGCAGCAGCCGCACCGCCCATCCTGCCCGCAGGCAGGCCCGGCGGAAGGCAGTTGCACCCGCGGCCTGGCTGCCCTCGAGCAAGTACCCCCCGACGATCTCGGCCCGCGCGGCCCGGACCCATAGCTCGTTGTGCCCGCCGGGGCGGGTCCGGGCCAGCAGCTCGGCCAGCTCGTCCTCGAGGTAGTACCGCAGCGCCGGGCGCGGCCCGGGAAGGGTCAACCACCCGCCCCGCCGGACGCTGCCCACGTCGCGGTCGAAGGCGCAGCGGATAGCCCCCCGGTACAGCCGCAGCACGTACCCGTAGGGGCGCAGGGGCTGGGTGCGGCCCTCGAGGTGCAGCGAGACGCAGATCTCGGGGACCAGTACCCCTAAGAGGCGGTGGCGGTCCCAGCGCCAGACGCCGTGGATGAACAGCGAATTGTCGGGTGGGGTGAGGGGTTCTTCGCAGCAGATTCGAGAGCGGAACTCGCGCACGGTTTCTCCTGCCACTCCCCAGGGCAAAATGCACCGTGCCCCGACCGAAGTCGAGGGTTGGGGAGTAGCAAGGGGAAACGAGGAACAGGATACGGTTGTCGCGGCGCGGAAGGCAAGCCGGACCCGTGGCCGCCCCTTAGCCAGCCGGACCTTAAGATGGGGCTTGCAGACATTCTCGTTTCGCCGGGAGACGCCATGCCAAGACCTGCCAAGACCGGTACCGCCAAAACCAACGGGGCCACGCTGGGCTTCGAGGCCAAGCTGTGGGCCGCCGCCGACAAGCTGGGCGGTAACCTCGACGCCGCCGATTACAAGCACGTGGTGCTAGGCTTGATTTTCCTGAAGTACATCTCCGACGCCTTCGACCAGCGCTACCGCGAGGTCCTGGCCGAGTTCGGGCCGGAGGCCGCCGAAGACCGCGACGAGTACACCGCCGAGGGCGTCTTCTGGGTGCCGCCGGACGCCCGCTGGGCGGTGATGCAGGACAACGCCAGGCAGCCCACCATCGGTACCCTGATCGACGGCGCGATGGAAAGCCTCGAGCGGGAGAACCCCAAGCTGCGCGACGTATTGCCCAAGGGCTACGCCCGCCCGGCCCTGGATAAACGGCGGCTGGGCGAGCTGGTGGACCTCATCTCCGGCATTGGCTTCGGCGAGAGCCGGACCCAGGACGTGCTGGGCCGGGTCTACGAGTACTTCCTGGGCCAGTTCGCCAGTGCCGAGGACAAGAAGGGCGGGGAGTTCTACACCCCGCAGTCGGTGGTGCGGGTGATCGTGGAGATGCTGGCCCCCTACAAGGGCCGCATCTACGACCCCTGCTGCGGCTCGGGCGGGATGTTCGTGCAGTCGGAGAAGTTCGTGGAGGCCCACGGCGGGCGCATCGGCGACATCAGCGTGTACGGCCAGGAGCTCAACTACAACACCTGGCGGCTGGCCCAGATGAACCTGGCCGTCCGGGGCATCGAGGCCAACCTGGGCCGCGAGCCCGCCGACACCTTCCACCACGACCTGCACCCCGACCTCCGGGCCGACTACATCCTGGCCAACCCGCCCTTCAACATCTCCGACTGGGGCGGCGAGCGGCTGCGCGAGGATCAGCGCTGGCGCTACGGGGTGCCCCCGGTGGGCAACGCCAACTTCGCCTGGGTGCAGCACATCGTCCACCACCTGGCCCCGGGCGGGGTGGCGGGGTTTGTGCTGGCTAACGGCTCGCTCTCCTCCAACACCAGCGGCGAGGGCGAGATCCGCAAGAACCTTATCGAGGCCGATCTGGTGGACTGCATCGCGGCTCTGCCGGGACAGCTCTTCTACAGCACCCAGATCCCGGTAAGCCTGTGGTTCCTGGCGAAGAACAAGAAGAACGGCAGGGGCCAGGAAGGTAGGCCCCTGCGCGACCGCAGCGGCGAGGTGCTGTTCATCGACGCCCGCAGGCTCGGCTACATGGAGGATCGCACCCACCGCAACCTCTCCGACGAGGACATCGCCCGCACCTACCACGACTGGCGCGGGGATGGGGATAAGCCCTATGAGGATGTGCCGGGCTTCTGCAAGAGCGCTTCCCTCGAGGTGGTTCGCTCCCACGGCCACGTGCTCACGCCGGGGCGCTACGTAGGGGCCGAGGCCGCCGAGGACGACGGCGAGCCCTTTAGCGAGAAGATGGCCCGGCTGACTAAGAACCTGGAAGAGCAGTTTACGGAAGGGGAAAAGTTGCAAGCTCAGATCCGGGAAAACCTACGTAGGCTAGGGTTCTGGGAGGGGTATGACGCCTGAGCATTTGCGTAGCCTGATAGCCTTGGGCGAGTCCCTCGAGGTCGAGTTCAAGGGCGAGGAAAGAACCCCGCTGAGCGACCGCGAATTGGTCGAGGCGGTGATCTGCCTGGCCAACCGCACAGGTGACCAGCCCGGCTGGCTGCTCGTCGGGGTGGAGGACGACGGGCGCGTCACAGGCGGGCGCCCCCGCCACGAGGCCGGGGTAACGGACATCGCACGACTGACTTCGCTAATCGCCAGCCGCACCCGCCCCTCCTTGACGGTGCGTGCCTTCCTGGTGCCGCTCGAGGAGGGGGAAGTTTTGGCCATCGAAGTTCCGCCCTCCCGTCTACCGGTAGGGACCGCCGACGGTCGCTACCTGCGCCGGGCCATCGGGGGCGATAGCCGTCCGGCCTGCCTGCCCATGCACTTTCACGAGATGCAGGCCCTGCAAGCCGACCGTGGACTACTGGACTATAGTGTACTTGCGGTGCCGGGGGCTCGCTGGGAGGACCTAGACCCCCTCGAGTTCGAGCGCCTGCGCCGGAGCATCCGTGAGCGCCGGGGGCGCAGCGATGAGGCCCTACTGGAGTTGCCCGATACGGAGCTAGCCCGTGCTCTCGGAGCAGTGGATTCCGAGGGAACTGTGCGCGTGCTGGGCCTCCTGCTTTTCGGGACGGAGGAGGCCCTGCGCCACTTTTTGCCCATCCACGAGGTGGCTTTCCAGGTGTTGCGCGGGCAAGAGATCGAGGTTAATGACTTCTTCCGCTGGCCCCTTCTGCGGGTGATGGAGGAACTCGAGGCCCGTATCCGCGTACGCAACCGTGAGCGCGAGCTAATGGTGGGCTTGTTGCGGGTCGGCATCCCGGATTACCCGGAGCGCGCCCTACGCGAGGCCCTGGCCAATGCCCTGGTGCATCGCGATTACCAACGCCTAGGGGGTGTGCACTTCCAGTGGCATCTGGACCGTATCGAGATCAGCAACCCCGGCGGATTGCCCGAGGGCGTGCGGCTCGACAACCTGCTGGTCACCGCCCCTCGCCCCCGAAACCCGCTGCTGGCGGACGCTTTCAAGCGCGCGGGGATCGTGGAGCGTACCGCTCGAGGCATCGACACCATCTTCTATGAACAGTTGCGCAACGGTCGCCCTGCCCCCTCCTACGCTCGCAGCGACGCCCACTCGGTGGTGGTAGTACTCCCCGGCGGTGAGGCCAACCTCGAGTTCGTCCGTCTGGTCGTGGAGGAAGGACAGGCCGGACGGGTGATCAACCTGGATGAGTTGCTCCTGTTGAACGCCCTGTGGCAGGAGCGCACCCTCACTACCGAGGAGGCTGCGCGGCTGATCCAAAAGCCGGAGGCCGACGCTCGGGGTATCCTCTCCCGCTTAGTGGAGGCCGGACTGGTGGAAGGCCGCGGGGAGGGGAAAAGCCGGGCCTGGCATTTGTCCGCTGCCACCTACCGGCGACTGGGTGACAAAGCCGCCTATGTGCGCCAGCGAGGCTTTGAGCCGCTACAGCAGGAGCAGATGGTGCTGCAGTACGTAGAAAAACACGGGCGCATAACCCGGCGAGAAGCCGCGGATCTCTGCAAGCTAGGGCCTTACCAAGCTACACGCCTGCTCGACCGCCTGGTTAAAGAAGGTCGCTTGGCTCGGCATGGCACACGGAAGGGCACCTGGTATGAGCGAGGGTCAAAAATATGAGCGCGCACATAACCTGTGATAAAACCGCTCATAAATATGAGCGGCGCACAAAAACAGCCGAAGTATGGAGTAAGCATCCCTCATCCCACCCTTTTGAGGAGCAGTTCGCGGAGGGAGCCAAGCTCAAGGCCCAAATCCGCGAGAACTTGCGGCGGCTGGGTTATAGCCGCTGAACTGTTAAACGAACAAGCATTATGTTTTAATAAGCACGCGGCATATTCAACGACCCTTGAATAAGGAGTGTAGGTCAGTGCACCGTGGGATCACCGGACACTACGAGGCCAATCACACTGTCGGGGAGCCGGTGCGGGCCTTCATCCCCGATCCCTTGCCCCCTGAGCCCCCGCTGGAGTTCACCCCGGCCCGCTCGCTGCGGCTCGAGCGCGCCCACCTGGCCCTGGGCCGCCTGGACAGCATCAGCCTGCTCCTCCCCGAGCCCAACCTGTTTCTCTACGCCTACGTGCGTCGGGAGGCAGTGCTTTCCTCGCAGATCGAGGGCACCCAGTCCTCGCTCTCCGACCTGCTCCTCTTCGAGCTGGAGGGCGCGCCGGGCGCGCCCTTCGACGACGTGGTGGAGGTGTCGAACTACGCCGCCGCCCTCGAGCACGGCATGGCCCGGTTGCAGGAGGGGTTCCCCCTTTCCAACCGGCTCATCCGCGGGATGCACGGCGTGTTGCTCTCGCGGGGCCGGGGCAGCGGCAAGGCTCCCGGTGAGTTCCGCCGCAGCCAGAACTGGATCGGCGGCACCCGTCCCGGCAACGCCCAGTTCGTCCCGCCGCCGCCTCACCGGGTCGAAGGATGCATGGCCGCGCTCGAGCGCTTCATCCACGACGAAGAGGCCCCCTACCCCACCCTCATCAAAGCCGCCCTGGCGCACGTGCAGTTCGAGACCATCCACCCCTTCCTGGACGGCAACGGGCGGATAGGACGGCTCCTCATCGCCTTCATCCTGCACGAAGGGGGGGTGCTCTCGCGGCCTTTGCTCTACCTCAGCCTCTACTTCAAGCGCCACCGCTCCGAGTATTACCGCCTGCTCGACCGAGTGCGCTTCGAGGGCGACTGGGAGGCCTGGGTGGATTTCTTCCTCGAGGGGGTGGAAGAAACCGCTACCAACGCCGTGCAGACCGCCCAGCGCCTGGTGGCGTTGTTCAAGGAGGACGCCGCCCGGGTGCAGTCGCTGGGCCGAGCGGCGGCGAGCGCTTTGCGGGTCTTCGACATCCTGCGCGAGCGCCCCTTGCTCACGCTGGGCGAGGTCTGCCAGCGCGCGGGGCTCACCTTCCCCACCGCCACCAAGGGCATGAAGGCCCTGGAAACCCTGGGCATCGTACGGGAGATCACCGGCGCCCGCCGGGGCCGGGTGTTCGCCTACGACCGCTATCTGGCGATCTTGAACGAGGGCGCGGAGCCGATATGAAACGAGACGAACGAAAACAACAGAACCCGCGGAGGCTGGGGTATGGCGGGTGAGTGGCGGAAGCTGCCACTCGGTAAAGTGGCAACCCTCCAAAGAGGTTTTGACCTCCCTGTCCAAGATCGACAGCCGGGCAGTGTCCCCATCATCTCGTCCTCCGGCCCGACTGGGACACATGCAGAAGCCAAAGTCATGGGGCCGGGTGTTGTAACTGGTCGGTACGGCACCATCGGCGAAGTGTTCTATATAGAGGAAGATTTTTGGCCGTTAAACACGACACTATGGGTAAAAGACTTCCATGGTAACTTACCCCGTTACATCTACTACCTTCTGAAAACAATTGACTTTACTCAATTCAACGATAAAAGTAGTGTTCCTGGAGTAAATAGGAACCACCTTCACACCCTTACAGTACATGTTCCGCCCCTCGAGACCCAAAAAGCCATCGCCCACATCCTGGACGACAAGATCGAACTCAACCGCCGCATGAACCGGACGCTCGAGGAGATGAGCCGAGCCCTCTTCAAATCGTGGTTCATGGACTTCGACCCGGTGCGAGCCAAGATGGAAGGCCGCCAGCCGGAAGGAATGGACGCAGAGACGGCAGCTCTGTTTCCGGATGGGCTCGAGGATTCGGAGTTGGGGGAGATACCAAGGGGGTGGCAGATTACGTCAGTCGGGGAAGTAGCTCGAGTCATCAAGGGGCGATCATATAAAAGCGATGAGTTGAGCGATTCCGACACCGCCCTTGTAACACTTAAGTCATTCCAGCGTGGAGGAGGATACCGAACGGACGGGCTTAAGCCATTCACTGGAATCTATAAACCTGAACAGGAAGTCGTTCCTGGTGAGCTTGTCATAGCGTTCACAGATGTTACTCAAGCTGCCGAAGTCATCGGGAAGCCTGCAATAGTGCTCGCTGAGCCAAGGTTTCAAAGGCTTGTTGCGTCTCTTGATGTTGGCATTATCCGTCCAATGGATGAACAGGTCTCAACTTCATTCCTCTATGCCCTGTTCTCTGCCGAAGATTACCAGTCACACATTTACGGATACACTAGCGGGACAACTGTACTGCATCTCTCCAAAGACGGAATACTAAGCTATAGATTTGCCTTACCGCCCTTAAGGGTGATGAAGCGATACGCAGAGATTTCCTCTGCTACTCTGGCAAAGATAGCCCAAAACGAACTCGAGTCCCGCACCCTTGCCGCGCTGCGCGACATCCTGCTGCCCAAGCTGCTCTCGGGCGATTTGTCAATAAATGCCGCAAGCGTTATTGTCGAGGGGGTTAAATGAAAAGCATCAATATTTACTGTGATGAGAGCGGACACTTGGAGCATGATCAGGTACCGGTGATGGTTTTAGGGGCGCTTTGGTGTGACAGTGAGAAGACCCGAGAGATTGCAAAGCGACTTCGAGAAATCAAAGTTCAGCACGGACTTCCTGCTCAGTTCGAGGTAAAATGGAGCAAGGTTTCACCTGCTAAGAAGGAGTTCTACTTACGACTGCTCGATTATTTCTTCGATGATGATGATCTCCACTTTCGAGCTATCGTTATCCCAGACAAGACTAAGCTCGACCATAGGTTCCATAACCAAAGTCATGACACCTGGTATTACAAGATGTACTTTTTGCTATTGACCAATTTAATCCTCCCTGACAGCAAGCATAGAATCTACTTGGATATTAAAGATACTCGAGGCAGTGCCAAGGTTCGCAAATTGCACGAGATCTTGTCAAATAAGCATTACGATTTCAACCGAGATATCGTGCAGCGAGTGCAAACAGTCCGATCGCATGAAGTCGAGCACATCCAGTTAGCTGACCTACTAATCGGCGCTGTTTCATACGCCAATCGAGGTTTGGAAGACAATGAGGCTAAGGTTGCACTCGTTCAGCGTATGCGAGAAAGATCTGGTCTCAAATTAACCGCTAGCACATTACCTACCGCCCGAAAGGTCAACATCTTCATCTGGACCCCTCAGGAGCGAGGATGAGTACTAGCTGGCTACCACCTTTAGTTCCACTTGATAAGTTTAATGGTGACTGGGAGTCTTACATAGAGCACATTTATGGTCTCTTTTGCAGAGACTTTAAAACTAAAGGACTAACTTTTCGAGGTGCGACACTCGGCTTGAAACGTCATCCGCAGCTCTTGGGTAAAGAGGCGACATTCTGGCATCTAACTAGCGAAGGACGCGTTGAAAAAGAGCGGCTGCCTGATCTTCGCCGGTGTGAGCGGATATGTTGGCCCAGAGCTATGATCGACGCCGCAAACAGCTATTCAAATGAAGTGCTGGTCTGGCGTAACGATCGTCAAACCAAGCGTGGTCTGGAGAATAATATTGTTCTCGCCCTAACAGATTTTAGCTATCAAGTAATTCTACGTGACAGACAATCGTACATTCTGCTATGGACTGCCTATCTTGTGAAGAACCCTCGGAAAAGCGAGAAGGAGTATCAGGCATACCTACAGACTCAATCAATAGCTGGGGCCGCCCCCTAGGGGGCGGCCCCGTTGCTCCTTCTACACATGGTAGATGAGACTAGCTAGATCATAGCAAGGGCGCGAATTATAATCAAGACTATATGTTGTGTCAACCCAAAACGCCATATACCATATGTAGCATCGAATTACGTTTATAACGTATAGCTCTCCACAAACGGCGTTCCTGTTTACAATATGTCTAACCCATGACAGATTTTAAAGAGACCACAGTCGAGCAAGCCGCCCTCGAGTGGTTCCGCTCCCTGGGGTACACCGTGCTCTTCGGCCCGGCCATCGCCCCCGGCGAGCTGGGCGCGGAGCGCGAAGACTACCGCGAGGTACTGCTGGCCGGGAGGCTGCGGGAGGCCATAAAGCGGCTCAACCCCGGCCTGCCCCGCGAGGCCCTCGAGGAGGCTTTCCGCAAGGTAGCCCAGGCCGGGAGTGCCGCGCTGATGAGCGCCAACCGGGCCTTCCACCGGATGCTGGTGGACGGGGTCGAGGTGGAAATCCTCGAGCGGGGCCAGGCTCGGGGCGTGCGGGTGCGGCTGCTGGACT
This sequence comes from Calidithermus terrae, assembly GCF_003574345.1. Taxonomy (NCBI): domain Bacteria; kingdom Thermotogati; phylum Deinococcota; class Deinococci; order Thermales; family Thermaceae; genus Calidithermus; species Calidithermus terrae. The sequence goes on along the minus strand of NZ_QXDL01000061.1, from coordinate 4,047 downwards.
TCGAGCGCCCCGAGGCCAACGACTGGCTGGCGGTCAACCAGTACACGGTGGTGGGCAGCCACGAGCGCCGCCCGGACATCGTGCTCTTCGTCAACGGGCTGCCCTTGGCGGTGATCGAGCTGAAGAACCCCGCCGACGAGCAGACCACCATCTGGAAGGCCTGGCAGCAGCTCCAGACCTACCAGGAGCAGATCCCCCAGCTCTTCACCTACAACGCCCTGCAGGTCGTCTCAGACGGGCTGGAGGCCCGCTTGGGAACGCTGTATACCTCCAAGGAACGCTTCCTGCCCTGGAAGACCGTTGACGGCGAGCGGCTGGCTTCGCCGCAGGACAACCCCCTCGAGGTCCTCCTGCGCGGGGTCTTCGCCAAAGAGCGGCTGCTCGAGCTGATCCGCCACTTCATCGTCTACGAGGACGACGGCAAGAAGGTGGAGAAGAAGCTGGCCGCCTACCACCAGTTCCACGCGGTGCAGAAGGCGGTGCGGGCCACGCTGCAGGCCGCGGGCCAGGGCGGGGACCGCCGGGGCGGGGTGGTGTGGCACACCCAGGGCTCGGGCAAGAGCCTCACCATGGTGTTCTTCGCCGGGAAGCTGGTGCTCGAGCCTGCCCTGCAAAACCCCACTATCGTAGTCCTCACCGACCGCAACGACCTCGACGACCAGCTCTTCGGCACCTTCGCCCGCTGTGCCGAGCTGCTGCGGCAGACCCCGGTGCAGGCCCAAGACCGCGCCCGCCTGCGCGAGCTGCTAGCGCGCACCGCGGGCGGCGTCGTCTTCACCACCATCCAGAAGTTCCTGCCCGAGGAGAAGGGGGACCGCTACCCTGGTGGAACGGCGAAACGTGGTCGTGATCGCCGACGAGGCGCACCGCAGCCAGTACGGCTTCGAGGTGAGGGTGGACGCCCAGGGCCAGATCAGCTACGGCCTGGCCCAGAACGTGCGCGACGCCCTGCCAGGGGCCACCTTCGTGGGCTTCACCGGCACCCCCATCGAGCTGGCCGACAAGAGCACCCGCGCGGTCTTCGGCGAGTACATCGACGTCTACGACGTGCAGCGGGCGGTGGAGGACGGGGCTACCGTGCCCATCTACTACGAGAGCCGCCTGGCCAAGATCGAGCTCAAGGAGGAGGAGAAGCCCCGGCTGGACGAGGACTTCGAGGAGGTCACCGAGGCCGAGGAGGTGGCCACCAAGGAGAAGCTCAAGGGCAAGTGGGCCCAGCTCGAGGCCCTGGTGGGCACGCCCAAGCGGCTGGCCCTGGTGGCCCGCGACCTGGTGGAGCACTTCGAGCGCCGTCTCGAGGTCATGGAGGGCAAGGGCATGGTGGTCTGCATGTCCCGCCGCATCTGCGCAGACCTGTACAACGAGATCACGCGGCTGCGCCCCCAGTGGCACTCAGACAAGGACGACGAGGGGGTGGTCAAGGTGGTCATGACCGGCTCGGCCAGTGACCCCCTGGAGTGGCAGCCCCACATCCGCAACAAGGCCAAGCGTGAGGAGCTGGCGGCCCGCTTCCGCGACCCGGCCTCGCCCTTCCGGATGGTGATCGTGCGGGACATGTGGCTCACCGGCTTCGACGTGCCCAGCCGGCACACCATGTACCTCGACAAGCCCATGAAGGGTCACGGGCTGATGCAGGCCATCGCCCGCGTCAACCGGGTGTTCCGGGACAAGCCCGGCGGGCTGGTGGTGGACTACCTGGGGCTGGCTAACAACCTGCGCGAGGCCCTGGCCGTCTACACCGAGAGCGGGGGCGAGGGGACCCCCACGGTGAACCAGGAACAGGCCCTGGCGGTGATGCAGGAGAAGCTCGCGGTTTGCCGGGGGATCTTCCACGGTTTCGACTACTCCGACTTTCTGGGGGGCTCGCCGGTGGACCGGGTGCGCCTCTTGGCCCCGGCCCAGGACCACGTGCTGGGCCAGCGCGGCGGCAAGGAGCGCTTCCTCAAGAGCAGCCTCGAGCTGGCCAAGGCTTACGCCCTGGCGGTGCCCCACGAGGAGGCTCTGGCGGTGCGGGAGGAGGTGGTCTTCTTCCAGACCGTGCGGGCCGCGCTGGCCAAGGACACCGGAGGCCGGGGGCCGGGCGAGGCGCGGGAGGACCTGCACCAGGCCATCCGCCAGCTCGTGGACCAGGCCATCGCGCCCGCCGGGGTCATCGACATCTTCGCCGCCGCCGGGCTTCAGAAGCCCGACATCTCCATCCTCTCCGAGGGCTTCCTGGCCGAGGTGCGTGAGCTGCGCCACAAGAACCTGGCGGTCGAGCTGCTCCAGCGGCTGCTGAACGACGAGATCAAGCTTCGCTCCCGCAAGAACCTCCTCGAGTCCCACCGATTCTCTGAGAAGCTGCAGCTAGCCCTGGTCAAGTACCAGAACCGGGCCATCGAGACCGCCCAGGTCATCGAGGAGCTCATCGCCCTGGCCCGCGAGATGCGCGAGGCCCGCGACCGGGGCCATAAGCTGGGCCTCAGCGAGGAGGAGCTGGCCTTCTACGACGCGCTCGAGACCAACGACAGCGCGGTGCAGGTGCTGGGGGACGACACCCTGCGTGCGATCGCCCGCGAGCTGGCCGACACCGTGCGCAATAACGCCACCATCGACTGGGCCGTGCGCGAACAGGTGCGCGCCCACCTGCGGGGGCTGGTCAAGCGTCTGCTGCGTAGGTACGGCTATCCCCCGGATAAGCAGGAGCGGGCCAGCCAGGTAGTGCTCGAGCAGGCCGAGCGCCTCAGCCAGGAGTGGGCCGCCTGACGGTCTCCGGGCGCACCCGGGCCGGGGTCGAGCCCAAGGTGCTCTCCGAGCGGCTGGGCCACAGCACCTTGGCCTTCACCATGCAGGTCTACCAGCGCGCCTACACCGACCAGCACCGCCGCGCGGCGCTGAGCCTCGAGGGCCTGCTGGGGTCTAGGGGCGAGCGCCCGGTGGCCTAAAGCGCGTTGCAGCACGGTCGCAGCACGAAGAATCCCCGGGGCACCTCGCCTCCGGGGATTTCGCCGTCGTGTACGGCTTTTTTCTTGGTGCCAAGGGGCGGAATCGAACCGCCGACACTGCGATTTTCAGTCGCATGCTCTACCGACTGAGCTACCTTGGCTCGCGGCGCGCCGGGCGCGGCGCGAGCTTCGGCTACGCACGGCACGCGTTTTTGGCGGCCCGGACGGGACTTGAACCCGCGATCTCCCACGTGACAGGCGGGTATGTTAACCAACTACACCACCGGGCCAGAATTTCGGCTGCTTTGGGCTTTCCAAAGGCAGCACATAGGATGATAGTCGAGGCAGGCGAAGCTGTCAAGCAAAGGCCATGAAGAACCCCCCCTCGAGCCCCCTCCTCTCCTGGCGCGAGGTGCTGGCCCGGCACAAAAGCCTGCGCGGGATCGCGAAAAACAGCCTTCTGGCCGATGAGGGCGAGTCGGGCTACCGCAACGTGTTCCTCCCGGACGGGCGCATCGTCTACGTGGGGGAAGGCCTCGAGGGGCACCAGCAACCCACCGGCGGGAATGCCGTGCTGCTCGAGGCCCTCCAGACCCGGCGGCCCCTGCGGGTCTTTCTGCGCGAGGGGGTCAACCGCTGGCGGGACCTGGGGCCCTACCGGGTCGAAGGGGTGGAGTACCGCCGGGAGGCGGCCGAAGGGCGCTACGTCTACTGGTTCACCCTGGCTCCCGTGGAAAGCGGTGGAAAGTTTTCCACAGGTTGAGGCAGTTATCCACAGACTTATCCACAGGCTTCCACAATTGACCGGGAGTTATCCACAGCCTCCAGGAAGGCCCGCAGCTTGTCGGGGGATTTGAGCCCTACAGCCTCTTCGACCCCGCTCGAGACGTCCACGGCGTAGGGCCTGAGGGCCAGAACCGGGCCCAGGTTCTCGGGGGTCAGGCCCCCCGCCACGATCAGGCGGGGGTGGTGGCGGAGGGGCTCGAGCCACTCCGGCGGGTAGCCCTGCCCGCTGCCGGGGCTCACGCCGTCGAGCAGCAGGGGCAGGGTGATGCGCCAGAACATGCGCCACTCGCCAGCCCCGTCGATGGCGGCAGCCTCATAGAGCGAGCGCGGGATGGAC
>NZ_QXDL01000060.1:0-19875 GCF_003574345.1 Calidithermus terrae | reverse complement strand
GGGCGGGAAAGGGTTGGGGGATGCGACTCCTCCGCGGACACCCACTCCTCGGCCCTGTTTGGACGCGAGCGGGCCGACGGTTGCCGCTCCCTGGAAGAGTCCTCGTAAATCGGCATGACAGGCTGATTCTACAAACTCAACCCAGGAATTTTCCTTAATGTGCAGGTTAGGAAGTCCGGTTAACAGGGGTGCTCGAGGCCCCACGGCACACCCGGACCCGGGCTGCTGGTGCCCTGGCGCTGCTGCAACGCTGCTGCAACGCCTCGCCTCCTACCCTGTGGCCACGGTGAAATCCGGTTCACCGGGCGAGGAGGGGATATTCATGACCCGAATGGGGTTCAAGGTATTTCTGGTCGGGTTGATCGGTATTCTGGCGGCGTGCTCCGGCGGAGGGGGCGACAAGGTCTTCACCCCCGACAACGCCTTCGGCGGCCCCCCGCCGCCTACCGCGCAGCTCGTGGGTGCGGAGGAGTTCCGGCGGCTCACCCAGGACCCCGACTTCCGCTGGGAGTCGCAGTCTGCACGCCAGGCCCGTAAGAAGCAGGCCGAAGACCAGTTCCGGGCCGACCAGGTCAGCATCCAGAGCCTGGTGCAGCAGCGGCCCAGCCTGGCCCGCTTCCTGCAGGAGCCTGACCTCAGCGACCCCGGCGTCAAGAAGCTGCCCGGCGACAACTACCTCCTCACCTTCACCGACCGCTCCGGGCAGGCGCTGAGCGTGATCACCATGGGGCAGCACGCCCAGTTGCGCGAGCTGCTCGCCGCGCACGAGCGCTTCATGCGGGTGGACAACCAGTTGGGCGTGTACACCGAGGCCTACGCTGCCCTCCCCGACGACCTCAAGGCCGGGCTGCCCACCCCCCAGTCGCTGCAGGGCAAGGGCTTCGCCGAGGTCCGGGCGGCGCTGGCGGCGCTGGAACAGAAGCTCGAGGGGGAGGTGGAGGCGCTCGAGCGGCAGGCCGTGCCGGGCTTCGTCCTGCGGCAGGGTCCGGGCCGGGCGGCCGCCGACCCCTACCAGCCCCCCGGCTTCCCCGCCAGCCCCGGCGCCGAGGAGCGCGCCGGGGAGGGGGGAGACCGCACCGGCAACGCCTGCGGCCGCACCGCCGGCGGCCTGTACACCAACCTGCACTGGCCCTTGAAGTACTTCATCACCAGCACCAAGAGCCAGGGCCGGCGCGGCTCGTGCACCGGCTTCGCGCTGGCCTCGGCCGCCGAGACCCGCGTGGCCGTGCGCGAGGGCAGGTGGGTCAACCTCTCCGAACAGTTCCTCTACCACAAGATCAAGACCGCCTGGGACGCCGACGACTACGACGAGGGCGCCCCCACCGCCGACGTGGCCGAGGAGTTCGGCACCAGCGGTTACCGCCTGCCCTTCGAGGACCTGTGGAACTACAACCCCTCCCCCGGCCGCGCCGTGGGCAGCAGCGCCGACGAGGAGGAGGACTTCGCGGGCTCGTGCACCGGCTACGACGAGCGCTGCTCCGACACCACCCACCAGGGCCAGTTCCTGTGCACCCAGGTCGAGGGGGCCGTCTACTGCGGCAGCAAGCCCCCCAGCAACGGCGAGGGCTACAAGATCAGCAGCTCCTACGTGCTGTGGGAGAACGGCGACGACCTGCCGCTCAACACCATCCGCTCCCTGCTGGCCAACGGGCGCCCGGTGGTGGTGGCGCTGGAGGTCACGCGCGGGATGCGGGGCAACCGGCTCGACGCCGACGGCTTCCTGGTGGACTACGACGACGAGGTGCTGGGCGGGCACGCCATCCACCTGGTGGGTTACCTCTCCAACAGCAAGATCCAGGCCAAGCTGCCGGGCGCGCCCATGGGGGGAGGCGGGGGCTACTTCATCCTCAAGAACTCCTGGGGGCAGTGCTACGGCGACGGCGGGCTGGTGTACATCCCGGTTGACTGGGCCGAGGACTACTTCAAGAACATCACGGTCTTCTCCCTCGCCGACCCCGCGCCCGTCTTCACCAACAAGCCGCCCGCCGTCCAGATCACCGCGCCCGCCGACGGGGCCAGCTTCCCCTACGCGCAGAGCGTGACCTACACCGCCGCCGCCTCCGACCCCGACGGGGAGACCCCGGTGGTCACCTGGACCTCCAGCGCCGACGGCGAGCTGGGCAGCGGGGCCAGCCTCACCGTCCACTTCAGCTCCCCCGGCCCCCGCACCGTCACCGCCACCGCGCGCGACGCGCAGGGCTTCACCGCCTCGGCCTCGATCAAGGTCACCGGGGTCAACCAGGCCCCCACCGCGCAGATCCTCGAGCCCCCCGCCGGTTCGGTCTACGTGGGTTCCAGCATCACCTTCAAGGGTAAGGGACTGGACGGCGACGGGGCCTTCCCGGTGGAATTGCCCTGCACCAGCCTCTCCTGGAAGAGCAGCAACGCGGGCGACACCCTGGGCACCGGCTGCCAGTTCACCGCCACCTTCACCACCACCGGCTCCCGCACCGTCACCCTCACCGCCACCGACGCCTACGGGGCCAAGGGCACCGCCACCGTCGCGCTCAACGTGCAGCCCCTGCCTCCCAGCGGCCCCCCGGTGGTGGAGATTACCGAGCCCGACGAGGACGAGCAGTTCGATGCCAACGCAAACATCGCGCTGCTTTATCGCGTGGTCGCCGACCCCGGCGGCGGGCCCGGCAGCCAGTACACCGCGGTCTGGAAGATCAAGTACCTCAACAACGAGCAGACCATCACCCCCAAGACCTGCACGGTGTCGAACTTCGCCTACCCCTGCTTCAAACCCAGCGACTACGGTTTCAACAACAACGGCGTCAAGATCACCGACCTCACCCTCACGGTGGCCGACCCCGAGGGGCTCAGCGGGAGCGACAAGGTGCAGATCCTGATCGGCTTCGTGCCCTGAACGGCGGCGGGGCGAGCCCAGGGAGATGAGCGATGAAGGAGCCTGTTCCTCAGGAAGTCTGTTTGCGGCTGCGCATCCGGCCCGAGACGGCCGAGCAGCCCTGGCACGCCACGCTCGAGGACCGCGAGGGTTCGGGGCGCGTGGAATTCGACTCCCCCCTCGAGCTCGCCCGGCACCTCGCGCAGGTGGGGCGCCTCGAGCCCAGGGGCAAGCTGCGTTGACACGGAGGCACGCATGAAGCGTTACGCGTACTGGGCAGGGCTGCTGGCGCTGCTGTGGGGCTTGCTGGGCTGTGGGGGCGGCGGGAAGGCCCCCAACAAGCCCCCCACCGCCGCCTTCGACGCATCGGCCGCCGGCGTGGAGGCGGGCAAGGCGCTGAGCTTCGACGCCGCGGCCTCCGCCGACCCCGACGGCGACGCGCTGGTGTACAGCTGGGACTTCGGCGACGGGGGGCGCGGCGGGACCGCCCGGATCGCCCACCGCTTCGCCAGAGCCGGCAGCTACACCGTCCGGCTCACCGTGGCCGACGGCAAGGGCGGCCAGGCCAGCGCCGAGAAGACCGTGACCGTGAGCCCCGGCCCCGCCCCCAGCAAGGAGGTGACCACCCTGGTGCGCGTGAGCGACACCGGGGGAAACGTGCTGGCGGGCGTGACGGTGCAGGTGGTGGGGGGCAGCGCCAGCGCGACCACCGCCGGCGACGGCAAGGCCAGCCTGACCACGGGGGCGGGGGCGCCGGTGGTGCTCCGCTTCGCCAAGGAGGGCTACGCCGAGCAGTTCAAGCGCCTCGAGCTGCCCCCCAGCGCCGAGGCGGGCTACCTCGAGGCCACCCTCATGCCCCGCGCGCCCGCCCAGACCCTCCCCGACGCGGCCAAGGGCGGCAGCCTGAGCGGGGAGGGGGGTTCGAAGATCACCCTGCCGCCCGGCGCCCTGGTGGACGCCGCCGGCCAGCCGGTGAGCGGGCCGGTGCAGGTGGCGCTGAGCCCGGTGGACGTGGGCGCCCACGTCGAGGCCTTCCCCGGCAGGTTCGAAGGGCTGGGCCCCGACGGGCAGGAGGGGATCATCCTCAGCTACGGCACGGTGGAATTCGCCCTCTCCCAGGGCGGCCAGGGGCTCGACCTGGCCCCCGGCCAGAAGGCCACCGTCGAGATCCCCGTCTACACCGCGCTCGACAAGGACGGCTCGCCGGTGCAGGTGGGCGAGAAGTACCCGCTGTGGTCGCTCGACGAGCACAGCGGGACGTGGGTGCAGGAGGGCGAGGGCACGGTGGTCGCCAGCAGCGCCTCGCCCAGCGGGCTGGCGCTGCGCGGGGAGGTGACCCACTTCTCCTGGTGGAACCACGACGTCTTCGACGGGCCGCCCTACAAGCCCAAGCCCAAGTGCCTCGTGGACACCGACCACGACGGCAAGCTCGAGGACCTCACCGGCACCGGCTTCTGCTGGCACTACGGCACCGGCCCCGACCAGCCCCCCAAGCCGCGCGTGGGCAGGCAGAGCGCCCAGCGCATCCCCGCCTACGCCGCCGAGGACACCACCCCGGCGGAGGGGGGCAAGGTGCTGCCGATCCCTGCCGACATGGACATCACCTTCCGCTCCTACGCCAAGAACGGCACCCTCGCCGGCCTCACCGTGCTGCGCGGCCCGGCCGGCAAGGAGGAGGAGGTCACCGTCGTGCTCTACCCGGTGGGCAACGGGGGCTCCTGCGACGCCCCGCCCGCGCTCGGCGTGCCGCACGACAAGGTCTACAGCTTCGCCCGGGTGGGGGAGACCCAGTGCTTCGACCTCGGCGCGGCGGCCGGGCAGAGCTTCGAGGTGCGCGTCAGCCGCGGCACCGGCTCCACGCTGAGCGGGACGGTGAGGGTGGTCAAGCCGGGCGGCCCCCCCGACCAGGCCAGCTTCGGCGCCCAGGTGGGCTCGGTGGTGGTCGCCAACGCCACGGCGGGCCAGCACCGCATCGAGGTCCAGGCCGGGGCCAACGCGCCCGGCGGCTACCGCCTCGAGCTGCGCCCGCTCGGCGGCACCACCTGCGCCAACCCCGCCGCCCTCAGCCTGCCCCACGACCAGACCTACAACTACGACGCCTCCTCCACCGTGCAGTGCTTCAAGGTGGCGCTCGGCGAGGGCGAGGTGCTCGAGGCCAAGCTGCCCAGCTTCACCCCCGGCGGCGTGCAGGGCGTGTTCCGGGCCTTTGCCCCCGACGGGCAGAAGATCTTCGAGGACGCCTTCGGCCAGGGCTTTGGCGCGGGCCTGCTGCTCTTCGGCGCGGCCCAGGGCGGGGAGCACCGGCTCGAGGTGGTCCTCTCCAACGCCTCCAGCGGCACCTTCCGGCTCACCGCCGGCAAGAGCACCCCCGAGGTGATCGGCCTGCCCGACCTCCGCACCCTCAGCGGCCTGACCACCGGGAGCCCCAAGCGCTACCTGCTCGACGCCCCTCCGGAGAGCCCGGTGAGCCTCGCCCTCACCGCGCAGAACGGCCAGCACGGGGTGGCGGCCTACCCTTCGGGGGCCTTCATCTACGCCGGTTGCTCCTCCTGCTCGCAGCCCTCCACCGAGGCCTTCGTGCAGAAAACCCCGCCCTCGGCCCGGATGGTGCTCGAGGTCTTCCGCAACAACGGCTCGGGCACCTCGCAGTTCACCCTCGCCACCGCCAACCCCGCCCCCATCGCCTTCGACACCGACGTCAACGCCACCCTACAGGCCGGCAAGCTCGACGTCTACGCCTTCGAGGGCAGCGAGGGGCAGGAGGTGAGCCTGGGCATCGCCTACTCGCAGAGCACCTCCAACTTCTTCCCGGGCTTCAGGCTCGTCGGCCCCAACGGCGCCGCGGTCAGCAGCGCCCAGTCGGGCATCGTGGCCCTGCCCAAGAGCGGGACCTACGGGGTGGTGGTGAGCAGCAGCTTCTCCGGTTCAGGGAATTACACCCTGCGCCTCAACCTCGCCAAGCCCCCCGCACCCCTGGCCCTGCAAAGCCCGCTGACCGAGGTGAGCACCCCGCTGGCCCTGGGCGAGCGCAGGCGCTACAGCCTCAGCCCGGACCTGGCCCAGGCCGAGGTGTTCGCCCTCAAGCTCGCCACCGCCCAGACCTCCTACGCCACCGCCCTGGTGAGCGGGCCGGCCAACGGCGTGCACAACGCCTTCGTTACGATCGACTCCGGCGGCGGGGCCCAGACCAAGGTGAGCAACGGCATCTACGTGCGCACCGCCGGGGCGTACACCCTCGAGCTCTACTCCACCGAGCGTTACCTCGAGCGCCTGGGCGGGGCGCTCACGGTGGGCGTGGTCAAGCCCCTGCCGCAGGCGGCCGCCTTCGACGCCGCGCTCACGGGCAGCCTGGCCTTGGGGCAGATGGCGGCCTACCGCTTCGACGTGCCCGCCGAGGGGCGTTACCTGCTGCGCGCCGTGTTCGGCTCGGCTGCTTGCTGCGTGTACGCCACCGTGTGGGGGCCGAGCACGCCCTTCAGCAACTACACCGGGGAGTTCACCGCCAGCAACGGCGGCTCCGGCCAGGAGGCCAAGGGCCTGTTGCGGGCCGGGCCCAACACCCTCACCCTGCTCAACACCAACAACGCCGGCACGGTGGGCTTCACCGCGCGCCTGGTCACGCTCGAGCCCCCCACCGACGTCGCCGCCGGCGGCCCCGCGGTGGGCGGCAGCATCGACGCCGCGGGCGAGCGCGACTACTACCGCTTCACCGCCAGCGCCGGCCAGAACTTCACCGTGAGCGTCAGCGGCGGCTTCGGCGGCACGGTGCGGGTCTACAAACTGCCCCCCAACGGCGACTACACCGCCGGCGCCGGCATCCCGCCCTTCGACCCGCCCAAGCCCTTCGGCAGCCACAGCTTCACCATCCCCACCGGCGGCGACGGCACCTATCTCGTCGAGGTGGACGGCACCGACGACGCCACCGGAAGCTACAGCGTCAGCCTCAGCAGCCCCTGAGCGAACCGCGGGCTCGAGCGGGGGAGGGCAGCCTCCCCCGCTCAGCTTTCGGCCACAGCGGAAGTGATAGCCTGTTTTACGTGGACACCGGCGCCGACCCCTGGCTCTTCGGCTGGGACCCCACGCCCGCCATCGTCAGCGTCTGGGCCGACCGCGAGGGGCGGGCGCTGGTCTGGCGCCGCGCCGGGGAGGGCGTGGTCTGCGAGCGGGCCCGCTTCCGCCCCTGGCTCTACGCGGCCCACCTCGACGACCTCGCCCACCTAGGCCGCAGGCTGCGCCCGGGCGACCCCCAGGCCCCCTTCAGCTACCGCGAGCTGGAGGGCCCCGAGGGGTCGCTGCGCTACCTGGTGAGCGCGCGCGACGGGCGGGCGCTCGAGCGGGCCCTGCTGGAGGGGGCCAGCCGCCGCCTGGGCCGGGAGGTGAGCGACCTCGAGGCCCTCGACGACTACTACCGGGTGGGCCCGGTCGAGCAGTACCTCATGCAGACGGGCCGCACCTACTTCCGCGACCTGCCCTTCGCCCGGCTGCACCGGTTGCAGTTCGACCTCGAGACCACCGCCCTCGACCCCCGCCAGGGCCGCGTCTTCATGGCCGCGGTGCGCGACTCGCAGGGCTTCGAGCAGGTCCTCGAGGCCCCCCGCCCCGAGGACGAGCCCCGCCTGCTCGAGGCGCTGTGCGCCCTGGTCCGCGAGCGCGACCCCGACGTGATCGAGAACCACAACCTCATGGGCTTCGACCTGCCCTTTTTGGAGGGGCGCGCCCGGGCGCTGGGGCTGCGGCTCGAGCTCGGCCGCGCGCCGGGCCCGGCCGGGCTGGCGCGGCTGGGGGAGGGCCGCAACGCGCGCTACAGCGTGGCGGGCCGCGAGATGCTCGACACCCTCGACGCCACCTGGCGCGTGGACTTCGTGGTGCGGGCCCTGCCCAGCCACGGGCTCAAGGACGTGGCCCGCTTCTTCGGCGTGGCCGAGGAGGGGCGGGTGTACCTCGAGGGCCACGCCGTCTACGCGACCTATCGCGCCGACCCCGAGCAGGTGCGGCGCTACGCCCTGCAGGACGTGCGCGAGGTGGACGCCATCGCCCGGCGGCTGCACGCCTCGGCCTTCGCGCTCGCCCGCATGGCCCCGCGCCGCTACGAGCGGGTGGCCTGCGCGGGCACCGCCACCGGCATCCTCGAGCCGATGCTGGTGCGGGCCTACCTCCAGGCCGAAGCCGCGCTGCCCTGCTCGCGGGAGGGGCCCCCGGGCGAGCCCCACGCGGGCGGCGGGCTGGCCCTCTTCGCCACCGGCGTGGCCGAGCGGGTGGTCAAGGCCGACGTCGCCAGCCTCTACCCCTCGCTCATCCGCACCTACGGCATCGGCCCGGCCTGCGACTACCTGGGGGCCTTCGTGCACCTCGTGGACCGGCTCACCGGGCTGCGCCTGGAGCACAAGCGGCAGGCCCAGCGCCTGCCCAAGGGCTCGCTCGAGCAGGGCGAGCACGAGGCCATGCAGGCGGCCATGAAGCTCCTGATCAACTCGGCGTATGGCTACCTGGGCGCCGGGCGGCTGGCCTGGTTCGCCGACCGCGCCGCCGCCGACGCCATCACCCGCCGGGGCCGCGAGGTGCTTCGGCAGGTGTGCGAGGGGCTGCGCGCGCGGGGGGCCACCTTAATCGAGGCCGACACCGACGGGGTGTACTTCAGCGTGCCCGAGGGCTGGGACGAGGCCCGGGAGCGGGCCTTAGTGGCCGAGGTGGCCGCCACGCTGCCCGCGGGCCTGCGGCTGGAGCTCGACGGCCGCTACCGGGCCATGTTCAGCCACGAGGTCAAGAACTACGCGCTGCTGGGCTACGACGGCCGCCTCACGGTGCGCGGGGGGGCCCTGCGCTCCAGCCGCTCCGAGCCCTTCGCCGAGGAGTGGCTGCGGCGGGCGCTGCGCTCGCTGCTCGAGGGCGACGTGGCGGGCCTGCGCGAGGGCTTCTTAGAGGCCGTCCGGCGCCTGCAGCGGCGCGGGTACGGCCTGGAGGAGGTCGCCGCGCGGGCCAAGCTGAGCAAGACCCCCGAGCAGTACGCCCAGGCCGGGCGCAGCGAGGCCGTGTACGAGGCGCTGCTGGCCTCGGGCCGGTCGCGGTGGGCGGTGGGGGAGCGCGTGCGCATCTACCGCGCGGCGGGCGGGGTCTGGCGGCTGCTGCCCGAAGACCCCGAAGCCGCCCCGCGCGACTACGACGTGGGCCACTACGTGCGCCTGCTGCGCGAGTCCTACGCCGAGCGCCTGCGCAAGGCCTTCGGCGACGAGGACTTCGAGCGCCTGTTCCGCCTCGAGGAGCAGCCCGGCCTCTTCGACGCGCCGCTGGAGGGCATCGAGCCGCTGCGGGTGGGCGCTACTGCCGGCGCCGGGCCAGCCAGGGGCGGCGGGGAGCTTGGTCGGTGAGGCGGCCCCGGACCACGAAGGGGGGGATGGGGCGTTCGTCGGCGCCGCTGCCGGGGGCCTTGCGGGTGCCCATCCCCTCGGGCCGGTCGGAGCGGAACTCGGGCATCAGGCGGTCCATCAGGGCGGGGAAGAGGCTTTGCAGCACCAGCAGGCCCTTGGCGGGTCGGTAGGGCAGCACCACCGGGCGGTAGCGCTCGAGGCAGTCGGCCACCGCGCGCCCGACCTGGGTGGCCTCGAGCACCGGCCCCGCCAGGTAGGCCCCCAGGCGCTTCTCGCTGAGGTTGGGGGCCTTGTCGAAGAAGGGGGTGCGCACGGCGGTGGGCATCACCAGGCTCACCCTCACGCCCAGGCCCTCGGCCAGCATCTCCTCGCGCAGGGCCTGGGTGTAGGCCCCCACGAAGGCCTTGGTGGCGCTGTAGAAGCCCATGTAGGGGAAGGCCACCCGCCCGGCCACCGAGCCGATGTTGACCAGGTGGCCGTGCCCCTGCAGGCGGAACTGCGGCAGCACGCTCTGGGTGCCGTGGACCACGCTGTGGACGTTGAGCCGCAGCAGCCAGTCCATGAGCGCGGGGGTGCTGGCCTCGAGCGAGCCGAAGAAGGCCCCGCCCGCGTTGTTGACCCAGGCGTCGATGCGGCCGTAGCGCTGCACCGCCGCCATCACCAGCTCCTGCACCTCGGCCCGCTCGGTGACGTCGGTGGGGACGCAGAAGGCCTCGCCGCCCAGCGCCTCGACCTCCTCCTGCACCTGCAGCAGGGGCTCGAGGGTGCGCGCGGCGAGCACCAGCCTGGCGCCCCGGTCGGCGCAGTGCAGCGCGATGGCCCGGCCGTTGCCGCTGGAGGCCCCCGTCACCACCACCACCTTGCCCTTCAGGCCCTTGCGTGCCATCCCCCTCACCTTGACGCCGGCGGCTGAGTCCGGGCTGCAGGGGGGCTGAGGGGCGGCCTCCTCAAGCGGCCCTCAGCCGGCCCTCCGGGGGGGTTCAAGCTGGGGCCCTAGCCTCAGGCGGGAACGGAGGGAGCGTATGCCGGGTCGCAAATGGCTTTTCACCCTTGCCCTGACGCTGGCGTGCGGGGTTGTCGCCTTCGGCTTCTGGAGCCCGCGCCAGTCGCCGGCCTTTATCCGGCCGGGCGGGCTCATGCAGGAGAGCATCCAGGGCGAGCGGGCCCAGGTGGCGCTGATGGCGCTGCAGGCCGAGCTCGCGCGCGAGTGGGGCAGCGAGGCGGTGCAGATCGCCCCGGCGCGCCTGGAGGGGCACGGGCAGGACGTGTTCTCGGGCACCGCCATGGTGCGCATGGACGAGGGCGACTGGTACACCATCCGCTTCGAGGTGGTCCTCGAGCCCGGCCAGGACCGGGCGCTCGAGGTGCGCTCCTGGCCGCTCGAGCAGCTCTAACCTGACCGGACCGGCGCTTGGTTGGGAAATTCTCGCGAGGGCGAGCCCACGGTTCGCCCTTTCCCTTTTGCCTGCCCTGCCGGCGGGGAGGGCTTGAGCGCCCCAGCCCCCGGCGACCGCCCCCTCGCCGGCGTCGGGGCCACGAGCACGGGCCGCCGGGCGGGTGTCCCGGCGGCCTCATTCCTGAACGCGTCGGCGGCTTCTCGTCCCCCTACCGCACGGTGGCGTTGTAGCGCGCGAGGGCCTCGTTGGACTTGGCCGCCGCGGCGTTGAGGGCTTCCTCGACGGTGGCCTTGCCCGCGATGGCGAGCTCCATGGCCTCCTCGATGTGCTGGCGGATCTGCGGCATCACCCCGGCCACCGCGCCCTGGCTGGACTTGTTGGGCGGGCTGGAGAGGATGATGTCGATGGGGGTCTTGGCGTTGGGGTTGGCCTTCCAGTAGGCCTTGGTCTGGGGGAGCTCGAGGGTGGCCCGGGTCACGGGGTAGTAGCCCGTGGCCTTGTGCCACTCGAACTGCACCTCCGGCGAGATCGCGTACTTGACGAAGTTCCACGCGCAGGTGGTCTCGTTGTCGGGGTGCCCGCGGAAGACGTAGAGCGCCGCCCCGCCGATCGCCGTGCCGCCCTTGGTCCCGGCCGGGCGGGGCAGGGAGGTGGTGCGGAACTGGAAGCGCCCCCCGACCTCGCGGGTCACCGCGCCGAGGGCGGCCGTGGACTCGATGAACATGGCGGCCTTGCCCGAGGTGAAGGCCTGGCGCTGCGCGGCCCCGTCCCGCCCGACGTTGACGTTGATGCCCTCGCGGGTCATGTCCACGATCCACTTCACCGCCCGCACCCCGGCGGGGCCGTTGTACTCCACCGCCGTGGCCCGCTTGGTGCGCCCGTTCTCGTTGTTGACCACGTAGCCGCCCTGGTTGTAGATGAGCTGCTCGATGAACCAGCCGTAGACGCGGATGCTCGCGCCGTACTGCACCACGTTGCCGCTGGCGTCCTTCTTGGTGAGCTTGCGGGCGTACTCCACGAACTCCTCGAAGGTCCGGGGCGCGCGGGTGAGCCCGGCGGCCTTGAAGGCATCGACGTTGTAGTACAGCTCGGCCGTCGAGGCGTTGAAGGGCGCGCCGTAGTACTTGCCGTCGAGGTTGTAGTAGCGCGCCAGCGGGAAGAGGATGCCCGAGAGGTCGTACTTGTCGCGCTTGGCGAGCTCGGAGATGGGGATGACCTGCCCCGACTCGGCGATCCCCTGAAGGCCGAGGTCGTAGATCTGCTGGACGTGGGGCGGGTTCTTGGCGCGCAACGCGGCCTGCAGCTTGGTCAGCCCGTCGTCGTAGGAGCCCACGTAGGTCGAGGTGACCTGGCACTCCTTCTGCGCGGCGTTGAAGCCCTTGACGATCGCCTCGGTGGCCTCGCCGTTGACCCCGCCCATCGAATGCCAGAAGTTAATCTTGACCTGCGCGAGCCCCACGCTCATCGCCAGGATGCCCAGGCCGACCACCACAGGTTTGCCCTTCATACAGCCTCCTATCTTCGGACCCATCCATCCTAACAAGGATCGGCCCCCTTCGTCAGCGCCCCGTCAGCCTCAGCCCTTGACCCCGCCCAGCGAGATCCCCCGCACGAAGGCCCGCTCGAGCAGCACGAAGGCGATGAGGGTGGGCGCGAGCACCAGGATCGCCCCCGCCGCCACGAAGCCGTAGTTCGAGCCCTCCTGGTCAACGAGGAAGAAGCGCAGCCCGATCTGGGCGGTGCGCCAGGTGGGCTCGTTGGTGACGATCAGCGGCCAGAGGTACATGTTCCAGGTGTTGAGGAACGTCAGCAGCGCCAGCGAGGCGATGGCCGGGCGGGCTAAGGGCAGGGCCACGTAGCGCAACTGCTGCAGGGGCGTCGCGCCGTCCATCTTGGCCGCGTCGAAGTACTCCTCGGCGATCTGCATGAAGCTCTGCCGCAGCAGGAAGATGCCGAAGGCCCCGGCCAGGAAGGGAAGAACCAGGCCCCAGTAGCTGTCGAGCAGCTTGAAGTTGGAGATGGTGAGGTAGTTGGGGATGAGCGTGAGCTCCCAGGGCACCATGTAGGTGGCGAGCACCGCGACGAACAGCGCGCGCTTGGCCGGGAAGTTGAGCCGGGCGAAGCTGAAGGCCGCCAGCGCCGAGGTCACGAGCTGCCCCAACGTGACCCCCACCGACACCAGCAGCGTGTTCCACAAGTAGCGCAGCAGGGGCGCCTTCTCCAGCGCGCCCTGGTAGTTCTCCAGCGAGAAGGTCCGGGGCCACAGCCGGGGCGGGTACTCGAAGACGTCCCCCGCCGGCTTGAGCGAGGCGGACAGCAGCACCAGGATGGGGAAGACCACCACCAGCGACAGCAGGGTCAGGCCCAGGTAGGACCAGAACAACTCCCCCCACCCGATGCGCTTGCGGTTGAGCGACGAGGTTCTCGGGTTCATGGCGACCTCACTGGTAGTGCACGCGGCGCTCGAGGCGGCTCTGCAGGATGGTGAAGCCCAGGATGACGACGAACAGGATCACCGCCTGGGCGGTGGCGTAGCCGAAGCGGAAGTTGATGAAGCCCTCGGTGTAGATGCGGTAGACCGCCACCTGCGTCGCGCTGGCCGGGCCGCCTTGGGT
Source organism: Calidithermus terrae (assembly GCF_003574345.1). Classification (NCBI taxonomy): domain Bacteria; kingdom Thermotogati; phylum Deinococcota; class Deinococci; order Thermales; family Thermaceae; genus Calidithermus; species Calidithermus terrae. Next base: position 6,650 of record NZ_QXDL01000060.1, on the reverse strand, counting down.
GAGCAGGTGGATGGGTCCGAAGGTGGTCATGGCGTGGATCACCCCCACGATGGAGGCGAAGTAGAGCGTGGGGGTCAGCAGCGGCAGGGTGATGCTGCGGAAGATGCGCACGGGCGAGGCCCCGTCCAGGCGGGCCGCCTCGATGAGCTCTTCCGGGACGCTCTGCAGCCCGGCCAGCAGCAGGATGGCGTTGAGCCCGAGGTTCTGCCAGGCCACCGCCATCGCCAGCGCGGCCAGCGCGATGCTGGGGTCTTGCAGCCAGGAGACCGGGGGCAGGCCCAGCGAGCCGAGGGCGTAGTTGATGTAGCCCACGCTGGGGTGGTACAGCCAGCGCCAGGCGATGGCCGCCGTCGCGGTGGGCACGGCCACCGGCAAAAACAGCAGCACCCGGTACACCCGGATCCCCGGCAGGCTGCGGTGCAGCAGCACCGCCGACAGCAGCCCCCCGGCGATGGAGACGGGCACGGTGAGCAGGGTGAAGTACAACGTCGTCAGCAGGCTGCTGTGGAATTCGCGGTCCTTGAGCAGGTCCTCGTAATTCCCCACCCCGACCCAGACGGACTCCCCGGAGAAGGGTGCCTCGGTGTGCAGCGACAGCCACAGGGCGCTGAAGGCGGGGTAGACGGTGAACAGGCCGATCAGGAGCAGCGCCGGAGCCAGGAACCCAACCCCCGCCCAACTCCTCCGGCGGGTCCTCCGAGCTCCGCTATACGGGATAGCGGTACGTTGAGCCATGTCGCGAGCAATATACCGCACTTCCCCCGCGCCGCCGTGAGGCGAAGTGCGCTGGCAGCCGGTCCGGCCGGCCGTGGTGGGCGCCCTCGAGGCCGGCCTCCAGGAGCCGGGGTGCCCGGCGGATCGCCCCGCAAAGGAAAGCCGCCGGGCTGTTGACCCGGCGGCTTCGGCGGAGCGCTTGGCGGGCGCGGCAGGATTCGAACCCACGACCTACTGATCCGTAGTCAGTCGCTCTATCCAACTGAGCTACGCGCCCAAACGCGTCCAATAGGGTAGCACAGGGGGTGGGGAGTGTCAACTTAGGCCGGGGGGGCCCGCCCGGCCGCCGCTCGAGGCCCGTATACTGGACCTCAAATGACCCCCAACACCACGCCCTGGTTCGCGACCCTCTCCTCCTACTGGTTCGCCGCCAGCTTCAAGTGGTTCCTGATTCCCCTCGTATTGCTCCCGGCGCTCGTAGACCGCCTGGTCCCCGAGGGGGAGCGGGCGGCGCGGTTGGGGTTGATCTACGGCATCACCGTCGTGCTGGCCCTGGTGGGGCCGCCCCTCTTCGGCTACCTCTCCGACCGCGTGGGCCGCCGCATGCCCTTCTTGGGCATCGGCGCGGTGCTGACGGCGGTGGCGTTGGTCTGGATGGCCTACGCGCCCAGCTACACCCACCTGCTGCTGGCCTACGTGCTGCTCCAGCTCTCCGACGACCTCTCCACCGGCCCCTACTCGGCCCTCATCCCCGACCTCGTCGCCCGCTCGAGGCGCGGCGTGGCCTCGGGCTGGATGGGCGCGCTCCAGGTGTCGGCGCAGTTGGTGGCGGGGGTGGTGGGCTTCTTGGTGTTCAACCTGCAGTGGCAGCTCTTCGCCATCGCCCTGGTGAGCCTCGCGGCCGCCGCGCTGGTGATCCGCAACGTCGGCGAGGTGCCGGGGCTCAAGCCCAACCCCCACGGGCTGGCGTCGAGCCTGCTTTCGCCGTGGGGCAACCCCGACTTCCGGTGGGTGTGGGGCACGCGCTTCCTGGTGATGCTGGCGGTGTTCGCGGTGCAGAGCTACCTGCAGTTCTACCTCGAGGACGTCGTGCGCAGCTTCGAGGCCTTCGGCCGGGTCTTCGCCGGCGAGCCCTTCCAGGCGGTGGCCTTCCTGGGGCTGCTGATCGCGCTGGGGGCGGCTGCCTCGGCGATCCCGGCGGGGAGGGCCTCCGACCGGCAGGGGCGCAAGCGGGTGATCTACCTCGCGGGGGCGGGGATGGCCGCGGCGATGCTGCTGATCCTGCTGCTGCCCCGCTACGACCTGCTGCTGGTGCTCTCGGTGGCCTTCGGGGTGTTCTACGGGGCCTACGTGGCGGTGGACTGGGCGCTGGTCTCCGACGTGCTGCGCGACCCGCGCTCCCACGCCACCGACATGGGCTTGTGGCAGATCTCCATCGTGCTGCCGCAGGTGGCGGCCGGGGCGCTGGGGGGGACGCTCGAGCGGCTCAACGCCCAGGCGCCCAACAGCGGCTACACCTTCTTGTTCCTGCTGGCCGCGCTGTGCTTCGTGCTGGGGACCTGGCTGGTGAGCCGCATCCGGGCCGCGCGCTGAGTTTGAACTCGGTACATCCAAAGCGGCCCTACAGGCCCCTGAACGTCGTTTACGCGCGAAGGCCGGGCATAAATATGCCCTGATCTGGTGTAGATATTCCATCCGGCCACGGTGGACAGGCGGGACCGGGTGCCTATGATGGGTCCGGCCGAACAGCCTGAGCCGTTGACGTAGCCGTGCACGCCAAATACGATGGCGAGGGCAACGAAACATATAGGGAGGCACCTGTGAAGGCACTTCTTGGCTTGTCGCGCTTCATCGATGGCTTGAACGCCGGGGTGAACCGCGTGGTGATCTGGATGGTGCTGCTCTCCGTGCTGGTGGCCGCGGGGAACGCCATTGTCCGTTACGCGCTCAACAGCAGCTCGAACACCTGGCTCGAGCTGCAGTGGTTCATGTTCGCCGCCATCTTCCTGCTGGGGGCGAGCTACACCCTGCAGAAGAACGGCCACGTGCGCGTGGACGTGCTCTACAGCAAGTACCCGCCCCGGGTGCAGGTGTGGGTGGACATGCTGGGCGCGCTGCTGTTCCTCATCCCCACCTGCGTCGTCATCCTGATGACCACCTGGCCCTGGGCGATGAACTCTTTCAACATCCGGGAGATGTCCCCCGACGCGGGCGGGCTGCCCTACTGGCCCATCAAGCTGGTGCTGCCGCTGGGCATCTTCCTGCTGATGCTTCAGGCCGTCTCCGAGGTGATCAAGCGCATGGCCATGCTCAGCGGGCACCTCCCCATGACCGAGTACGTCAGCGAGGTCGAGGAGGAGATCGCCGAGATCAAGGAGGCGGTCGTCGAGAACGTGGAGCCTAAGAAGGAGGGCAACTGATGTCCTTTGAGGTCATGGCCCCGCTGATGTTCATGGGGCTCGTCGTGTTCTTGTTGCTGGGGTACCCGGTGGCCTTCTCGCTGGGCGCGGCGGGGCTGCTGTTCGGCTGGATCGGGGTCCGGCTCGACTTCATCGAGCCGGTGTTCCTGCAGAACATCCCGCTGCGCATCTTCGACACCATGAAGAACCAGACCCTGCTGGCGATCCCCTTCTTCACCTTCATGGGGCTGATCCTCGAGCGCAGCGGCATGGCCGAGGACCTGCTCGACACCATGGGGCAGCTCTTCGGGCGGCTGCGGGGGGGGCTGGCCTACGCGGTGATCATCGTGGGGGCCATGCTGGCCGCGACGACCGGCGTGGTGGCGGCCTCGGTGATCGCGATGGGCCTGATCTCGCTGCCGGTGATGCTGCGCTACGGCTACTCGCCCCGCGTCGCCGCGGGCACCATCGCGGCCTCGGGCACGCTGGCGCAGATCATCCCGCCGAGCCTGGTGCTCATCATCATGGCCGACCAGCTCGGCGTGAGCGTGGGCGACATGTACCGCGGGGCCTTCGTCCCCGGGTTCATCCTCACTGGGCTGTACATCCTCTACATCATCGGGGTGAGCATCTTCCGCCCGGGCTGGGCCCCGGCCCTGCCCCCGGACATCCTCGAGCGCCGCGGCCGCAACCAGCCGTGGGCCCCCCAGCTGATCCAGCACGGGCTGTTCACCGTGCTGGTGGTGGTGCTCGACGTGCTGTTCACGGGCAAGGCCGACCCGACGACCATCGGCCTGATCGTGCTCGCCAACGCGCTCATCCTCTGGATCCGGCGCTCGATCGGCGAGGTGCTGGCCCGGCGGGCCATGGTGGCGCTGGTGCCCCCGATGGTGCTGATCTTTTTGGTGCTGGGCACCATCTTCCTGGGCATCGCCACCCCCACCGAGGGCGGGGCGATGGGCGCGGTGGGGGCGCTGCTGCTGGCGCTGGTCAAGCGCCGGCTCAGCGGCAGGGTGCTGCTGTCGGCCATGGAGGCCACGGCCCGCCTGACCTCCTTCGTGGCCTTCATCCTGGTGGGCTCGCGCATCTTCAGCCTGGTGTTCGTGGGCGTGGACGGCGACTTGTGGGTGCAGGGGCTATTGAAGGCGCTGCCGGGCGGGGAGCTGGGCTTCTTGCTGGTGGTCAACCTGCTGATCTTCCTCATCGCCTTCTTCCTCGACTACTTCGAGATCGCCTTCATCCTCATCCCCCTCATCGGCCCCGCCGCCGCCGACTTGGGCATCAACCTCTACTGGTTCGGGGTGATGCTGGGCATCAACCTCCAGACCTCCTTCATGCACCCGCCCTTCGGCTTCGCCCTCTTCTACCTGCGCAGCGTGGCCCCGGCGAGCCTGAAGACGGTGGACATCTACTGGGGCGCGGTGCCCTACGTGCTGATCCAGGTCATCATGGTGCTCATCGTCATCTTCAACCCCTGGCTGGTGACGAACTGGCTGAGCAAGTAGGGTTCCGGCGGGAGCGGCCTCGAGCCACCCCCTTCCAGCTCCCCCGCCCGCGGGCGGGGGGAGCTTAAATCGCCGGCCGTAGCCTTCGGTGACCCACGTCGAAATACCCCGCCGGAGGGCGGGGTATCCACGCGGACCGCTCTCAGACGCTCGGGAAGGCGAACTGCTCGTAGCCGAGCTCGTGCACCGCCATCACGCGGTAGCTCTCGTCGCGGAACTTCTTCCAGGGGGTGTAGATCTTCTTGAACGAGGCGTTCTTGGCGGACTCCTCCTCGTAGATCTCGAAGGCAGCCTTCTGGGCGGCCTTGAGGATCTCGTTGGAGAACTTGCGCAGCTTGACCCCGCCTTTGAGCAGGCGCTGCAGGGCGGGCGGGTTCTGCGCGTCGTACTTGGCCATCATGTGGACGTTGGCCTCGGCCGCCGCGGCCTCGAAGGCGAGCTGGTAGTCCTTGGGCAGCTTCTTCCACTCGTTGAGGTTGACGATGAACGACAGCCCGGGGCCGGGCTCCCACCAGCCGGGGTAGTAGTAGAACTTGGCCACCTTGTAGAAGCCGAGCTTCTCGTCGTCGTAGGGGCCCACCCACTCCGCCGAGTCCACGGTGCCGCGCTCGAGCGCCGGGTAGATCTCGCCGCCGGCGATCGCCTGGGGCACCACGCCCAGCCGGCTCCACACCTGGCCGCCGATGCCGGGGATGCGCATCTTGATGCCCTTGAGGTCGGCGAGGGTGTTGACCTCCTTGCGCCACCAGCCGCCCATCTGCGCGCCGGTGTTGCCGCCGGGGAAGTTGATCACGCTGAAGTCGGCCAGGAATTCGCGCATGGCCTCCACGCCGCCGCCGTAGTAGAGCCAGGCGTTCTGCTGGCGGGCGTTGAGGCCGAAGGGCAGCGAGGTGTCGAAGGCCATGGTCAGGCTCTTGCCCACGTAGTAGTACATCGCGGTGTGGCCCACCTCGACCGTGCCTTGCTGCACCCCGTCGAGCACCTGCAGGCCCGGCACGATCTCGCCCGCGGGGAAGGTGCGGATCTGGAACTTGCCGCCGGTGAGGTCCCTCACACGTTCGGCCAGGATGTCGGCCGCCCCGAAGATGGTGTCGAGGCTCTTGGGGAAGCTGCTGGCCAGGCGCCAGCGGATGGTGGGTGCCGTCTGCGCGTAGACCGGCCCGAACACGGTGCTGGCCGCCACCGCCACGCCCGCTTTCTTGAGCATTTCACGACGGTTCATGAACCCTCCTTGGTCGTAGCATCAAAGCCAACACGGTACAGGAGCACCCGGGCACAACATTTAAGGACTGGAGAACCCCCGGACCCGGCTGGCGTTGACTGATGCGCTGTGATTATATGCAACGGGGATGGTGCTTTCAACCGGATCAGACCAGATGAGGCCTGTTTGACATCCTCCCACGGCTAAATCCGTGGGATTCCCCGCGTCACCGCGAGGACTTCCTGCTTCACCGGCCCGGCTCATGCCGACACCTCCACAGGCTCACCGGGCGTGTCCCGCCCTGTATTGGGTTTGCGATAGGCAAAACGCCTGATGTTGTTGGCCGCCAGCACGACCGGGACGTGCTGGCGGCCGCATTCCGGGCAGTCCCACTCCCGGTCAGAGGGGGTCAGGGCGTGGTTGTAGTAGCCGCAGTAGCACAGCCGCGAGGAGGGCTCGAAGCGCCCGATGGTACGGACGTGCTTGCCGTTCCACTCGGCCTTGTACGCCAGCATCGCGCCGAACATGGCCCAGCCGCTCTGCCCGACGTGCCTGGCCAGCCTGTCGTTGGCCATCATGCCCTTGACGTTCAGGTCTTCCAGGCAGAGGGTGTCGAAGCGGCGCACCAGATCGGTAGAGAGCTTGTGCAGGCAGTCGGCCCGGCTATTGGCCGCTTTCTCGTAAACCACCCCACGGCTAAAGCCCTTGTCATTACCCACATCTCAACCCTGTATGGTTCGAGACGATGGAACTGCATCCCGAGGATCCGGTTCAATGGGCCAGCCTGCATTTCGCGGAGGCCGAGCTGGGCGACGCACGGCGGGTAAAACG
>NZ_QXDL01000006.1:0-44117 GCF_003574345.1 Calidithermus terrae | reverse complement strand
CCCCGGTGCCCAGCGTCACGCCCAGCAGGTTGCCCACGCCCCGGCCCGCTCCCAGGCGCGACTCGGCGAAGGTGAAGGCCCGGGCGTCGTTGATGAGCCAGACGGGGAGGCCGGTGCGGGCGGCCAGCTCGGCGGCCAGGGGGTAGCCCGCCCAGCCGGCGGCGAAGTTGGGCGGCAGCAGCACCTTCCCGGCCCAGGGGTCGATCACGGCCGGGACGCCCACCCCCACCCCCGCCACGGCGTGAGCGGCGGACCGGGCCTGCCGCGCCGCGGCCTCGATGGCCCGGGCCAGGTCGGCCACCACCTCGGCGGGGGGGCGGTAGGAGCGGGTCTCGAGCTCCACCCGGTCGTGCAGGGCGCCCGCCGGGTCCAGCCAGCCCACGCTGTACGTGGTCCCGCCCAGGTCCACCCCGATTGATGCCGTCGCCGTCGTCATGATTGGCCCGTCCGAGAATTTGCTTTTGCCTTGCTGTGTGTAATATAAAGGTACGGACCACCGGATGTCTAGTCCACCCATCCTGCTCCGGCAAAGAGGGCCCGCATGAACCTGCCCGAAGCGCTCCTCCACCTCAACCCCCAGGCCCCCATCCCGCTGTACCTGCAGCTCAAGGAGGCGATGCTGCAGGTCCTGCACAGCGGGGTGTGGCCCGAAGGAAAGCCGCTGCCCAGCGAGCGCGAGCTCTCGGAGGGGCTTTCCATCTCGCGGGCCACGGTGCGGCAGGCCATCCACGAGCTCGAGCTCGAGGGCTGGCTCGAGCGCAAGCAGGGGCGGGGCACCTTCCCCCGGCCCGCCAAGGTCGAGCAGCCCCTCGCCCGCGTCACCGGCTTCTCCGAGAACATGCGCCTGGCGGGGATCGAGCCCTCCACCCGCCTCCTTTCCGCCCGCCTCGAGCCCGCCCCCGCCCACCTGCTCAAGGCCATGCGGCTGCGGCCCGGCGCGGTGGTGGCGGTCATCACCCGGCTGCGCCTGGCCGACGGCGAGCCCTTGATGCTCGAGCGGGCCCACCTCAACTACGCGCTCACCCCGGGGCTTTTGGGGCACGACCTCTCCGGCTCGCTCTACGACCTGCTCACCCACACCTACCGCCTGCGCTTCGCCCGGGGCGAGGAGAGCATCCAGGCCGTCAAGGCCGAGCCCTGGCTGGCGAAGGCCTTAGGCATCCCCAGGGGCGCGGTGGTGCTCTTCACCCGGCGCACCGTCACCACCGACACCGGGGCGGTGCTCGAGCACACCGAGCGCTACGGCCGCGCCGACCGGTGCAGCTTCCGCGTCAACCTCGAGGGCGACAACACCCAGATCACCCTCCGGGACAGCAGCTAGGAGCCCCCATGAACCCACTCCAACCCGCCTTCGACTACCTGGACGGCTGCGAGCGCATCCTGGCGCGGGTGCGCCAGACCCAGATGGGACGCATCGCCCAGGCGGCGGCCTGGTGCGCCGAGGCCATCGCCCGGCGCGGGCTGGTGCACCTCTTCGGCAACGGCCACTCGCGCATGGCGGTGGAGGAGATGTGGCCGCGCTACGGCTCCTTCCCCGGCTTCCACCCCATCGTCGAGCTCTCCATGACCCACCACACCCAGGTGGTGGGGGCCAACGGCCAGCGCCAGGCCATGTGGATCGAGCGGCAGGAGGGCTTGGGCGAGGTGATCCTGCGCAACTTCGTCTTCCGCGAGCACGACGTGATGATGGTCTTCTCCACCAGCGGCAACAACGGGGTGGTGGTGGACGTGGCCTTGGGCGCCAAGCGGCGCGGGATGCGGGTGGTCGCGGTGATCGCCGAGGAGTACGCCCGCCTGCTCCCGCCGGGGCACTCCAGCGGCCAGCGCCTGCACGACCTCGCCGACCTGGTGATTGATAATTGCGCCGTCCCCGGCGACGCGATGGTGGAGGTGCCCGGCGTGGACGTGCCGGTGGGGCCGGGCAGCACCATCGGCAACACCGCGGTGGTCAACTGCCTGAAGGTGCTGGTGGCCGCCGAGCTCGCGCGGCGCGGCCAGCCGCCCTTGGTGCTGGCCGGGGCCTGGAAGCTGGGGCCCGAGGCCAGCACCCGGCGCTTCGAGGACGCCTACGACGACCACCGCGACCGGGTGAAGGTGGTGTATGGGGGGTAGAGGAACGCCCGGCGCCGGACGCCCAACGCCAGGGAGACACAGGCGAGGGGGGAAAGGGTCCAGGGGGGGCAAGGGAAAAAGCAACGCCCGCGGTCCCCGCTTTTCGCCCTTCCGCCTCTTTGCCTTTGCACCTCACCCCTCGCTTCCCGTTCCCTCCCTCGAGGCCCGCCCATGACCTCCCTCACCGGCAAAAGCGCGCTCGTCACCGGGGCCTCCGGCATCGCCGCCGCGACCGCGCGACACCTGGCGGGGCTGGGGGCGGCGGTGATGGTGCTGGACAGGTCGGGGGAGAACCTCTCGAGGCTTGAGTCCGAGCTGCCGGGGGTGGCCGGCTTCGAGGCCGACCTGCTCGAGCCCTCCGCCGCGGACGCGGCGGTGGCGGCGGCGCTGGGGCGCTTCGGGCGGCTCGACGTCCTGGTCAACGCGGCCGGCATCTCCGGGCGGCGTTTCGGCGACGGGCCGGTGCACGAGGCCACCGACGCGGGCTGGGACAGCGTGATGGACACCAACGCCCGCGGCACCTTCCGCATGTGCCGCGCGGCGCTGGGGCCGATGCTGGAGCAGGGCTCGGGGGCCATCGTCAACGTCGCCAGCGTGCTGGCCTACGCCCCGGCGCGCGAGTTCTTCGCCACCCACGCCTACGCCGCCTGCAACGGCGCCCGCATCGCCCTCACCAAGGCCATGGCCGCCTACTACGCGCCCCACGGCATCCGGGTCAACGCGGTGGCCCCCGGCCTGATCGCCACGCCGATGAGCGCGCGGGCCCAGGGCGACCCGGCCATCTTGGGGTACGTCCGGGTGCGCCAGCCCCTCACCGGGGAGCTGGGCACGCCGGAGGACGTGGCCCAGGCCATCGGCTACCTGGCCTCCGACGCGGCGCGCTTCGTGACGGGGGTGGTGCTCGAGGTCGCGGGCGGGTGGAGCGTGGCGGGGTGAAGGCCTTTACCTACTCGGCTTCCGTCCCGGTGCTCGCCGAGTGCGACGTGCTGGTGGTGGGCGGCGGCTCGGCGGGGTGCAGCGCGGCGGTCGCCGCGGCGCGGCAGGGCGCGCGGGTGGTGCTCCTGGAGCGCTACGGCTTTTTGGGCGGCACCGGGGCCGCGGTGCTCGACACCTTCTACGGCTTCTACACCCCCGGCCTCGTGGAGAAGAAGGTGGTGGGCGGCATCCCCGACGAGGTGGTGGGGGGGTTGGAGCGCCGCGGCGTGCTGCTCAAGCGGCCCAACACCTACGGCGCCGGGGCGGGCCTGACCTACGACCCCGAGACGCTGAAGGTGGTCTGGGACGAGCTGGTGAGCGCGGCGGGGGTGCGGGTGCTGCTGCACGCCTACTTCGCCGACGTGATCCAGGACGGCCCCCGGGTGAGGGGGGCCGTCGTCGGCACCAAGCGGGGCCTGCGGGCCGTCGCCGCCCGGGCCGTCGTGGACGCCTCGGGCGACGCCGACGTGGTGGCGCGGGCCGGGGGGCCCTTCGAGGACGCCGGGGCGCTGGGCATCGCGCAGTCGCTCACCACCACCTTCAAGGTCATCAACGTGGACGTGGCGCGGGCCAAGAGCTTCCCCAAGAAGGAGCTGTGGGCCTTGATGGAGGCCGCGGCCTCCGAGGGCTACCGCCTGCCGCGCAAGGAGGGCAGCGCCCACGTCACCCCCTTCCAGGGCGTGATGGTCACCAACATGACCCGCGTGGCCGGGGTGGACGCCACCGACCCCGACGCGCTCTCGAGGGCCGAGATGGAGGGCCGCGGCCAGGCTTTGGAGTACCTGCGCTTCCTGCGCGACAAGGTGCCCGGCTACGAGCGGGCCGAGCTGGGCGGCCTCTCGGTGAACATCGGCGTGCGCGAGACCCGGCGCATCCGGGGCGAGTACTGGATCACCCGCGAGGACGTGCTCTCGGCCCGCAAGTTCCCCGACGCCGTCGCCCGCTGCGGCGCCCCCATCGAGGAGCACCACGCCGGGGGCGACACCCGCTGGGAGTACCTGCCCGACGGCGAGACCGTGGACATCCCCTACCGGGCTCTGCTGCCGCAGGGGCTTGAGAACGTCGTCGTCGCGGGGCGCTGCCTGTCGGCCTCGCACGAGGCCCACGCCAGCATCCGCTCCATCGGGCAGTGCCTGGCGATGGGGCAGGCCGCGGGGTTGGCGGCGGCTTTGGCGAAGGGGGGCGACCTGCGCGGCGTGGACGTGGGGGAGCTGCGCTCGAGGCTGCTGGAGATGGGGGCGCTGCTGTGATCGTCCGCACCGTGCTGGGCGACGTCGAGCCCGCCGAACTGGGCCTCACGCTGGGCCACGACCACCTGCTGGCCTACCCCCCGCCCGACGTCGCCGACCCCGACCTGCGCCTCGACGACCCCCAGGCGGCCGTCCGCGAGCTCGAGCGCTTCAAGGCGGCGGGCGGCGGCGCGGTCGTCGAGATGACCACCGTGGACTACGGGCGCGACGCGGGGGCGCTGGCGGCGGTCTCGAGGGCCGGTGGGGTCCACGTGGTCGCCGCCACCGGCTTCAACAAGGGGAAGTTCGCCGACCGGCTCACCGCCGGCCGCAGCGCCGGGGAGATCGCCGCCTGGATGGCGGCGGAGGTGCGCGAGGGCGTGCGGCGCTTCGCGCCGGAGCAGCCCCATGCGGAGGGGCCGGGGCCAAGGGCCGGCCTGATCAAGGCCAGCAGCAGCCTGGGCGGGGCCGGCCCCCACGAGCGCAAGGTCTTCGCGGCGGCCGTCGAGGCCCACCACGCCACCGGGGCGCCCATCTCCACCCACACCGAGAAGGGCACCTGGGCGCTGGAGCAGGCCGCGCTCTTCCTCGAGGGCGGCGTGGACCCCCGGAAGGTGCTCATCGGCCACCTCGACCTCAAGCCCGACCTGCCCTACCTGCTGGAGGTCGCGGCCAGCGGGGTCAACCTGGGCCTCGACCAGTTCGGCAAGGAGAAGTACCTCCCCGACGCCGTGCGGGTCGAGCTGGTGCTGGGGCTGGTGGAGGCGGGCCACGCCCGGCAGGTCCTCCTCGGCGGCGACATGGCCCGCCGCTCCTACTTCAAGAGCTACGGCGGGGGGCCCGGCCTCGAGCACCTCCCCCGCACCGTGGCACCCATGCTGCTGGGGGCGGGGCTCTCCCCGGGGCAGCTCGACGACCTCTTGCGCCACAACCCCCGGCGGTGGCTGGCGTTCGACCCCAGGTGACGAGATTCGGAGGCGATATGGCGATGAAAGTTGGCGTTGTCGGCACGGGGTTCATCGGCCCGGTCCACGTGGAGGCCCTCAGGCGCATCGGGGTGGGGGTCAAGGGGGTGCTGGGCTCGAGCGCCCAGAAGTCGCAGGCCGCGGCCCAGCGGATGGGCCTGGAGCGGGGGTACTCGAGCTACGCCGAGCTGCTGGCCGACCCCGAGATCGGCGTGGTGCACCTCACCAGCCCCAACCGCTTCCACCGTGAGCAGGTGCTGCGGGCCCTGGAGGCGGGCAAGCACGTGGTCTGCGAGAAGCCTTTGGGCATGACCGCCCGCGAGACCAAGGAGCTCGTCGCCGCCGCGAGGAAGCACCCCGGGCTGGTCACGGCGGTCAACTACAACCTCCGCTTCTACCCGCTGTGCCTGCAAGCGCGCGCCATGGTGCGCTCGGGCGAGGTGGGCGAGGTCTTCCACGTCAAGGGCAGCTACGTGCAGGACTGGCTGTTGTACCCCACCGACTTCAACTGGCGGGTGCTGGCCTCCGAGGGCGGCGCGCTGCGGGCCGTCGGCGACATCGGCACCCACTGGCTCGACCTGGTGGGCTTCATCACCGGCCTCGAGGTCGAGGCGGTGATGGCCGACCTCAAGACCGTCCACCCGGTGCGCCAGGCCCCGCCGCAGGGCTCGGTGGAGACCTTCAGCCCCAAGGGCGATCGGCCCCCCGCGACGGCGGGTACGGGCGGTAAAAAAGGAGCCAAGAAGGAACTCAGCACCACCCCGGTACACATCGACACCGAAGACTACGCCAGCGTGCTGCTGCGCTTCGCGGGCGGGGCGCGTGGGGTGCTCACGGTCTCGCAGGTCACGGCGGGGCGCAAGAACCGGCTCGAGTGGGAGGTCGCCGGGAGCCGGCGGGCCATCGCCTGGAACGGCGAGCGCCCCGAGGAGCTGTGGATCGGCGAGCGGAACGAGCCCAACAAGGTGCTCATGCGCGACCCCGGCCTGCTCGACCGCGCCGCCAGCGCCTACACCAGCTACCCCGGCGGCCACGCCGAGGGCTTCCCCGACACCTTCAAGCAGCTCTACCGCGCCGTCTACGCCGACATCGCCGCCGGAGGGCCCTCCGAGCAGCCGCTCTACGCCACCTTCGAGGACGGGCACAAGGAGCTCGCGCTGTGCGAGGCGATCCTCGAGAGCCACCGCAAGGGCAAGTGGGTGAAGGTGAAGTATTGAGGGTGCCGCAGGGCCACCAAAAGGAGGAACGATGCAACTAGGTTTCGTGAGCGCCATTCTCCCCGACCTCAGCCTCGAGGAAGTCCTGAAGTTCGCCGCCGAGCAGGGCTTCGACACCGTGGAGGTGATGTGCTGGCCCCGGGGCAAGGCCGAGCGGCGCTACGCGGGGGTCACCCACATCGACGTCAACGAACTCGGCGACGCGGAGGTGGAACGGATCCGGGGCCTGACCCAGAAACACGGCGTCTCGATCTCGGGGCTGGGCTACTACCCCAACCCCCTCGTCGCCGACGAGAAGGAGGCGGGCGTCTACCTCGAGCACGTCAAGAAGGTCATCAGCGCCGCGGCGAGGCTGGGCGTCGGGCGCATGAACACCTTCGTCGGGCGCGACCCCGCCCGCTCGCTGGCCGACAACTGGGCCCTCTTCGACGAGCGCTGGCCCGAGGTCATCAAGCACGCCGAGCGCGAGGGGGTGAGGGTGGGCATCGAGAACTGCCCCATGTACTTCACCACCGACGAGTGGCCCGGCGGCAAGAACCTGGCGGTGAGCCCGGCCATCTGGCGCGAGATGTTCAGCCGCATCCCCTCCGACCACTTCGGCCTCAACTACGACCCCAGCCACCTGGTCTGGCAGATGATGGACCCGGCCTGGCCGGTCCTGGAGTTCAAGGACAAGCTCTTCCACGTCCACGCCAAGGACGTGCGCCTCGAGCGCGACAAGCTGCGGCAGGTGGGCATCCTAGCGACGCCGCTGGAGTACCACACCCCCAAGCTGCCGGGGCTGGGCGACGTGAACTGGGGCGCGTTCTTCTCCGCCCTCACCGAGGCCCGCTACTCGGGGCCGGTGTGCATCGAGGTCGAGGACCGCGCCTACGAGGGCTCGCTCGACGACCGCAAGCGCTCGCTGGTGCAGGCCGGGCGCTTCCTGCGCAACTTCGTGATCTGAAGCCCAAGGAGCTTTAAATGCGAGAGATGACCGTAGAAACCCTCAGCTATGCCCAAGTAGCCAAGATGATCGACCACTCGCTGCTGCGCCCCGAGCTCACCCCCGCCGAGGTCGTGGCCGGCTGCGAGCTCGCGGCGAGGTACGAGGTGGCCTCGGTGTGCGTGAAGCCCTGCGACGTGGAGCTGGCGGCGCAGGTGCTAAAGGGCTCGAGCGTGCTCGTGGGCACCGTGGTGGGCTTCCCCCACGGCAGCCACGCCACCGCCACCAAGGTCTTCGAGGCCCGGCTGGCGATGGAGCAGGGCGCCGCCGAGCTCGACATGGTGCTCAACATCGGGCGCTTGCGCGGCGGCGAGGCCGGGTACGTGCTGGAGGACATCCGCGCGGTGGTGGAGGCGGCCAGGGCGGGCGGGGCGCTGGTCAAGGTGATCCTCGAGAACGCCTACCTCAGCGACGAGCAGAAGGTGCTGGGCTCGAGGATCACCGAAGAGGCCGGGGCCGACTTCGTCAAGACCTCCACCGGCTTCGCCCCCGGCGGCGCGACCCCCGAAGACCTCAGGCTCATGCGCTCGTCGGTGTCTCCCCGCGTGCAGGTCAAGGCGGCGGGCGGGGTGCGCACCCTCGACGCGCTGCTCGAGGTCATGAACCTGGGCGTGACCCGGGTGGGGGCCACCGCGACGCAGGCCATCCTCGAGGACTTCAAGGCCCGCAAGGCCGGGACCGCCCAGCCCGCCGAGAAGACCGGCTTGCAGAGCGGGTACTGAGCGGCTGGGGCCTACATCGCCGAGGGCTGCCCGGTCGAGGCCAGCACCCGCTGCCACAGCTCGCTCGAGGGGTCCATCCGGCGGCGCTGGCCGGTGACGAGCTCGAGCGGGACGTGGGTGAAGTGCTGGTTCCAGTAGCCCACCATCACGTTGGTGCGCCCGCTCATCCCCGCGTGCACGGCGTGCTGGCCCAGCGCCAGGCAGTACTCGGAGTCGAGGGCGTTGGCGGGCAGGCTGCGGATGGTGTAGCTGGGGTCGATGTACTTGACGGTGGCCTCGAGGCCCAGGCCGTCGAAGTGGCGCTCGACGGTGCCGCGCAGGAAGGCCCCCACGTCCTTGAGCTTGAGGTTGCCCGAGGCGTCGCGGGCCACCTCGCCGTCTATCCAGTCCTGGCCCGCGCCCTCGGCCAGGGCGATCACCGCGTGGTGGCGCTGGCGCAGCCGCTCCTCGAGCGCCCCCAGGAAGCCCTGAAGGCTCACCGGCACCTCCGGCACTAAGCAGAAGTTCACGTCGCTGTTGGCTAAGGTGGCGTGGGCGGTGATGAAGCCGCTGTGGCGGCCCATCAGCTTGACCAGCCCGATGCCGTTGAAGGCCCCCTTGGCCTCGACGTGGGCGGCCACCAGCGCCCGCGTGGCCTCCTCGACCGCGGTGGCGAAGCCGAAGCTGCGCTCGACCCAGTGCAGGTCGTTGTCGATGGTCTTGGGGATGCCCACCACGCTGATGGGCAGGCCGCGCCGCAGGATCTCCTTCGCCAGCGCCGTCGCGCCCCGCAGGGTGCCGTCGCCCCCGACGGTGAAGAGGACGCGCACGTTGAGCTCGAGCAGGGTCTGGAGCATGTCGTCCAGCTCTTGCGGGCCGCGCGAGGAGCCCAGCAGGGTGCCGCCCTGCTCGTGGATGGGCTCCACCACCGCCGGGGTGAGCAGCAAAGGCGCGATCCCCTGGCTCGCCGCCAGCCCGGCGTAGCCGTAGCGGAAGCCGTAGATGCGCTCGACGCCGTAGCTGTAGTGCAGCGTCAGCACCACCGCGCGGATCACGTCGTTGAGCCCGGGGCACAGCCCCCCGCAGGTCACGACGCCGCAGGCGATGCCCTTGGGGTCGAAGAAGACGCGCTCGCGCGGCCCGGCCTGCTCGAAGCTCGGGGGGAGCTGGCCCTGCCGGAGGTAGGGCTCGACCTCCCGCAGGGTCGAGCCCAGCAGCACCCGCGCCCCCTCGGGGACGAAGTGGTCCCGGCGGCCCAGCAGGGGGCTGGGGCGGGTGGCCTCGCCCAGCCGGAGGACCTGGGTGTTCTCGTCCATAGCTAAGGGCACTCTAACCCACGCCCCCGCGCGGCGGCAGGGACAAAGGGGCCGGACGGGCCCCCGCTCCCTGCACGGGCTCTGCCCGCCTCGACGCATCGGCCTTGCGTCACCCCCGAAAGCCTCAGGGCGCGCTCAGACCAGCCACAACCGGCTCGGCTGTACTGGAGGCTGAGCGGGAGGGCTCGAGCGGTATGGACGTACGGCGAGACCAGGCGATCCCCTCCGTCGCGGAGGCCATCCTCAAGGCGCTGCCCCTCCCCGCCCTCCTGCTGGGCGAGCGGGGCGAGGTGCTGGGGGCCAACCGCCTGTGGCAGCGGATGGGGGGGCAGGCCGAGCCCCCGGAACCGGGGGTGCTCGAGCCGGCCGTGCGGCGGGCGCTGCAGCAGGGCGAGCCGGTGCTGCTCGAACAGCCCCGCGTGCAGATCACCCCCCTCGAGGCCCCCGGCTTGGCCGTGGCGGTCTTCGCGGAAGCGCCCCAGCCCCTGTCCTGGCCCGGCGAGCGCTACGCCCGCGCCGAGCGGGCCGCCGGGGCCTTCGCCTACGCCTGGGAGCTGCCGGAGGGCCGCCTGCGCTACAGCCCCAACCTGCCGCAGGTCACCGGCTACGACCCCGAGGAGCTGCCGCCTGGCCCCGAGGGCTGGTACGCCCTGGTCCACCCCGACGACCTGGGGCCCGCGCGCGAGCGGCTCGAGGCGCGCGGGCCCTTCGCCCTGGAGTACCGCCTGCGGCACAAGGACGGCCGCTACCGCTGGCTGCTCGACCGCGGCGAGGTGCAGCGGGGGGCGGAGGGGCAGGCGCTGCGGGTGGTGGGGTACTGCCTGGACGTCAGCGCCGCCAAGGAGGCCCAGCAGTTCCTCGAGCGCACCCGCCGCCAGGTGATCCAGGTTCTCGACAGCGTGGGCGACGCTTTCTTCGTGCTCGACACCGCCTGGCGCT
The DNA here is from genome assembly GCF_003574345.1 of Calidithermus terrae. Lineage (NCBI taxonomy): Bacteria > Thermotogati > Deinococcota > Deinococci > Thermales > Thermaceae > Calidithermus > Calidithermus terrae. The sequence goes on along the minus strand of NZ_QXDL01000006.1, from coordinate 33,678 downwards.
TCACCTACCTCAACCGCGCCGCCGAGCGCCTGCTGGGGCGCAAGTGCCCCCAGCTCATCGGCAAGAACCTGTGGGAGGAGTTCCCCCACCTGCGGCAGACCGCCATCTACCAGAACTTCCTCTGGGCCCGCGACTCGGGCGGCAGCGTGGCCTTCGAGGCGCTGTACATGCCGCTGCGCCGCTGGTTCGAGGTGCGGGCCTACCCCGACCCCCAGGGCCTGGCCGCCTACTTCCACGACATCCACGACCGCAAGGAGGCGGAGGAGGCCCTGCGCATCAGCGAGGAGCGCTACCGCGAGCTCTCGGAGAGCCAGAAGCGCTTCGTCAACGACGCCGCCCACGAGCTGCGCGCCCCCCTCACCGCCATCCAGGGCAACCTCGACCTGCTGGTGGAGTTCCCGCAGATGCCCGAGCAGGACCGGGCCGAGGCCCTGCGCGAGACGCACCGCGAGGCCCGGCGGCTGTCGCGGCTGGTCAACGACATGCTGGCCCTGGCGCGGGGCGACGCGGGCCGCACGGTGCACAAGCGCTGGGTGCGGCTGGAGGAGGTGGTAGCCTCGGCGTGGGCCAAGGCCCGCAGCCTGGCGAGGGGCCACCGCCTCGAGCTCGCCCCCGTCCCCCCGCTGGAGGTCCACGCCGACCCCGACCGCCTCGAGCAGCTCCTGCTCATCCTCCTGGACAACGCCCTCAAGTACACCCCCCCGCCGGGGCGGGTGCGGCTGGAGGTGGAGGCGGGGCAGGAGGTGCGCTTCCGGCTGACCGACGAGGGCATCGGCATCGCGCCGGAGGACCTGCCCCACGTCTTCGAGCGCTTCTGGCGGGCCGACCCCGCGCGCAGCCGCGACGCCGACGGCACCGGGCTGGGCCTGTCCATCGCCCGCTGGATCGTCCAGCAGCACGGCGGCAGCATCGCCGTCGAGAGCGAGCTGGGCCGGGGCACCACGGTGGTGGTGCACCTGCCCGTCGCCTGAGGCCGCCGGGCGACGCGGCCGATGGCCGGCTTTTGTGAGGCAGGCTCGAGTCGGCCGCCGCGCCCTGGTTTAGGCTTTGGGCGTAGTTTCGCCAGGTCGAATTCGGGGGTACATGCAGAGAATCCTTGTCATCGACGACGACCCCGCCGTCTGCTCATTCCTGAGGCGAGGCTTGGGTTACCAGGGCTTCGAGGTCGCCACGGCCGGCTCGGGCCCCGAGGGCCTGCGCGAGTTCGAGAGGCTGCGGCCCGCGCTGGTGATCCTCGACGTGATGATGCCGCAGATGGACGGCCTCGAGGTGCTGCGCGCCATCCGCCAGAAAGACCCCGCCTGCGCCGTGTTGCTCTTCAGCGGCAAGGACTCCGAGGAGAGCGTCGAGGAGGGCCTGGAGGCCGGGGCCAGCGACTACCTCATCAAGCCCGCCTCCTTCCACGAGATCGTCAGCCGGGTGCGGCGCCTGCTCAGCGGGGTGGGGCAGGGCCACCCCTGATGCCCGGGCTCAGGAGCTGCCCATGGGATGAAAAAAACAGGACGGGGCTTTGGGCCTCCGTCCTGCTCTGGTCGGGGTGGCGAGATTTGAACTCACGACCACACGCACCCCAAGCGTGTGCGCTACCAGGCTGCGCTACACCCCGTTTTGCTCTTTACGCGGCAGCCCTACGCTTGCCGCGCGCTCCATAGTTTAGCGACAAGGCCCCGAGTCGTCAACCTGCGGGCTGTCGCAGGCGTGGGGGGCGGGCTCGAGGCCGCCCTTTGGCAGGTGGGTCCTTGACCTATTGGCCTTTTGCCGCCATACTGCATAGGTTGGCTCCGAGGAGTGAGGTGCGAAGGGCACCCGCCCCGTATAGCCAGAAGCTCGTTTAGCTGCATTGCCCCTCGATGGTTGTTTTGACTTTCCGGGTGTGTGCGGTAGCGAGCTCGGAAAGGATCAAAGACCGATGGAGTTTTCTGCTTTCCCCCTCAAGGCCGAGGTGCTTGCCGCGCTGCAAGCCAAAGGTTTTTCCACCCCCACCCCCATCCAGGCCGCCGCGCTGCCGCTGGCGCTGGAGGGGCGCGACATCCTGGGCCAGGCCCGCACCGGCACCGGCAAGACGCTGGCCTTCGCCCTGCCCATCGCCAACCGCCTCGAGCCCGCCCGCGAGCGGGGCCGGGCCCCCCGGGCCTTCGTGCTGGCCCCCACCCGCGAGCTCGCGCTGCAGGTGGCGAAGGAGCTGGAGTGGATCGCCCGCGACCTGGCGGTCGTGACGGTCTACGGCGGCACCGGCTACGGCAAGCAGGCCGAGGCCCTCAAGCGCGGCTGCGACGTGGTCGTGGCTACGCCGGGCCGGGCCATCGACTACCTCGAGCAGGGCATCCTCGACCTCTCCAAGGTCCAGATCGCCGTGCTCGACGAGGCCGACGAGATGCTCTCCATGGGCTTCGAGGAGGACGTCGAGAAGCTGCTGCAGCACACCCCCGACGAGCGCCAGACCCTGCTGTTCTCGGCCACCGTGCCCGCCTGGGCCAAGCGCCTGGCCGACCGCTACCTCAAGAACTTCGTCCACGTCAACGTGATCAAGGACGAGCGGGTGAGCTACGAGGAGCTCGCGCTGCAAGCCCCCCTGCAGACCCGCCTCGCCACCCTCTCCGACCTGCTCTACGCCTACTCCCCCGAGCGCTCCATCGTCTTCACCCGCACCAAGGCCGAGGCCGACGAGGTGGCGCTGGGCCTGCAGGCCAGGGCCCTCCCCGCCGCCGCCATCCACGGCGACATGAGCCAGCGCGAGCGCGAGCTGGTGATGGGCCGCTTCCGCAGCGGCCAGGACACCGTGCTCGTAGCCACCGACGTGGCCGCGCGCGGCCTGGACATCCCCGAGGTGGACCTGGTGGTGCACTACCGCCTCCCCGAGCAGGCCGAGTCCTACCAGCACCGCTCCGGCCGCACCGGCCGCGCGGGGCGCTCGGGCCGGGTCATCATCCTCTACGGGCCGCGCGAGCGCCGCGACCTCGAGCAGCTCGAGCGCGAGGTGAGCCGGAAGTTCCGCCGCATCAACCCCCCCACCCCCGAGGAGGTGATGGAGGCCAAGTGGCGCGGCCTGCTCAACCGCCTCACCAGCCAGCCCGCCGCCGACCGGGCCCTGTGGCGCGAGTACGCCGCCCGCCTGGTGGCGGAGGGCGAGCTCGAGGCGGTGGCCGGGATGCTGGCGCTGCTGCTGGGCGGGGCCCCCGCCTCCAAGAGCCTGATCACCGGCGAGGAGGGGTTGGTGACGGTCAAGCTCACCGGCCCGCGCCTGTCGGTGCCCCGCGTGGTGGCGGTGCTGAAGAAGGCGGGCGCCGGGCGCATCGGGCGCATCCTGCTCACCGACAGCGCCGCCTACCTCGACCTGCCGGGGAACGAGCTCGAGGCCGTGCAGTCGCAGCTCACCGAGTTCCACCTCTCCCGCGCCCACGAGGTCCCGGCCGAGGCCGGCGCGGGCGCGCGCGAGGAGCGTTCGCGCGGGCGCTCCCCCGAAGGCCGTGAGCGCCGGCCCTTCGAGCGCCGCCGCCCGGTGGCGCGGTAGTTCGCCGGCCCTGACCCCTGGCCCGCACGCCGAACAGGCGTGCGGGCTTTCGTGTACCGCGCGCCCGATTGCCCGCCCCTGCCCCCGCGTGCTATGGTCCGGGGCAGGAGACCGAGCCATGAGGATGCTTCTGACCGCGATCGCCGTGGCCGGGATCGTGCTGAACCCGGGATCGGCCCAGAATTTCTCCCTGGCCCTGCGCCTCGACAGCCGCCCGCTGCTGGAGGCGGGGGAGCTGACCCTGCAGGGCAGCTACTACCTCGAGCTGCTCCCGGGGCTGGAGGCCGGGCTGCGGGCCCACGCCGGCCTGGGCCTCACGGCGGCCCCCGGCGGGGGCGGGAGGGGGAAGGGGAAAGGCCGGGGCAAGCCCGAGGACGGCTCGAGCCTGCCCGGCTTCGGCCTGAGCCCCTACCTCGAGTACGCCGCCCCCCTGCTCGACGGGCCCGCCCTGAACCTGGAGGGCTACGCGGGGGCCCGGGCCGACCTGAGCCTTTCCCCCCCCGGCTACGCCCTCGGCTTCAACCTGGCCCCTTACGCCGGGCTGGACTTAGGCTACGCGCTCGCCGACGGCTGGGAGCTCCTCGCCGGCCTGGAGGCGCGGCTGTACCTGCTGCCGGCGGAGGCCTACCTCTCGAGCTACCTCGAGGCCGACTTCTACGGCCTGGACCCGCTCACCCTCTACGCCGGCTACAGCCTCTACCTCGGCGCCGTGCTCGCGGGCGGCTCCTACCTGGGGCACGGGCCCTACCTGGGGGCGTTCTACCCGGTGCTCGAGGGCCTCAGCCTCCAGGGCGAGGCCGGCGGCGACGGGGCCTGGTACGCCTTCGTGCGCCTGCGGGTGCGGTTCTGAACCGGCCGCTCGCGAAATTCACGGGCTGCCCCAGGCTGCTACCCCGGCGCGGCCTCGCCGAGGTAGCCCGCCACCTTGTCGGCCGGCACCTGCCAGACCACGCTGGAGATGTAGGGCTTGAAGCCCAGCTCGTAGTTGATCTTGAGCATGGGGCCGTTGGAGTCGGCGTTGCCGGTGCGCACGAAGCGGGCGTGGGGCTGGCGCTGCAGGATGCGCTCCAGCATGGCCGCCTTGAGCCAGCGCCCCAGCCCCGCGCCCCGGTGCTCGGGCCGGACGCCGGTGGCCCCCTGGTGGATGACCTGCGGCCGGTTGGGGTGGCCGTAGACCTCGGTGTAGCCGGCCAGCCGGCCCCCGGGGTCGCGGGCGAAGTAGCTCCAGCGCCAGCCGCCCGAGGCGAAGGCCGAGCGCTCCTGGTGGCGCAGCAGCTCGGGGGTCATGGTGAAGTCCTCGACCTCGAGCCTGTCGCGCGGGGCGGTGTTCATGACGTTGACGAGGTCGGCGATGGCGGGGTAGTCGGCCTCGGGGTAGGGGCCCTCGACGAGCTCCAGGCGGTAGCCCAGGGCGCGCGCCCGGGCCTCCTCCTGCCAGCGCCGGACGAGCTCGCGGTCGAGGTGGGCGAGCTCGAGCTGGTTGGTGTGGGTCTCGAGCCCCCGCTCGGCCCCCAGCCGCTCCATGAAGGCCTCCCCCGCGGGGATGCGGCCGCTGGTGTTGGCGATCAGCAGGCGGCGCTGGTGCCGGCGGGCGGTTTCGAGCACCTGTGCCAGCAGCCGCCGGGCGATCCCCCGGCGGCGGAACTCCGGCAGCACGCGCACGTCGAAGCTCATGGCGTGCTTGTTCTCCTCGAGCTTGAGCACCTCCGCGCTGGCGGTGGCGACGACGCGCCCCCCTTCCCACAGCGCCCAGGTGGGCACCTCCACGACAGGGGGGATGCTCTGCCAGCTCCGGCGGCGCTCCTCGAGGGGGACGGGCGGGTCGTCGGGGAGGATCTCCGCGCGCAGCGTGTTGGCGAAGTCGGACAGCGCGGCGTACTCGGCCTCGCTGGCGTTGCGCAGGTCAATGCTTCGGATCTCGGCCTGGATGAGCACGTCCCACCTCCCGGGCAGTTTGGGTAAAATTGTAAACCCCAAATTTACATTTTGTCAAGACCTTTTTTATATTTACGGGATCCGCGCCGGGCGGCGCCGGTTGAGGATCAGCCACAGCCCCAGGGCCACCAGCAGCAGGGGCAGCAAGAACTTGACCAGGAGGCCCACCAGCGCGAACAGCCCGCCGATCAGCGAGCCCAGGATGCCGAACGCCAGACCCAGCACCGCCAGCACCAGCACGACCGGCAGGACGGCGACCCCCGCGACCAGGGCGACCGGCAAGGCCAGCAAAGCCAGCGCCAGCCCGATCACCGGCCCCAGCAGCCCGGTAGCCAGCAGCACCCCCAGAACCAGCAGGACCCACCCGAGTGCGTTCATGCCCTCACGGTAGCGGCTGGGCAGGGGAGGCTGGTGAGGAGGCTCACGTTTAAGCGGGCGGATCGCCGGGGCCTACGGGTTGTGGGCCTCGACGAACCACACGAACTTATCGACCTCGCGCGAGATCTCGGTGCACAGGTCGGCGGTGTCCTGGTCGCCGAGCTCGCCCGCCTGGTCGATGCCCTCGCGCACCAGCCTGCCGAAGGCGGCGAGGGAGCTCGAGAGCGCTTCGACGTGGTCGCTCCAGCGCAGGATGTCGAGCGGGTAGGCCGGCAGCGCGGAGCGGCCGGCGGCGACCTGCACCGTGCCCTCGGCGACGCCCCCGAGCTGCACGACGCGCTCGGCCAGCAGGTCGGCCCAGCCGTCCACCGCCTCGGCCACCCGGTCGAAGAGCTCGTGCAGGCCGATGAAGTTGGGGCCCTTGACGTTCCAGTGGGCCTGCTTGGCCTGCCAGTGCAGATCGACGGCGCTCGCCAGGTAGGGCGCGAGCAGGTTGACCACCGCGTGGCGCACGTCGGTGGGGAGGTCGTTGTGGGTGGGGTTGAGCCGGGCTTTTGCCGCGCTGCTCTTGCCGGTGTTGCCCTTCGCTCGCTTGATCGCCATGGCTGCCTCCTTGCTGACCTTACGGTAGGGCACGAGGGTGAAACCCGCGTGTAACCCTCGGCCCAATCGTGGCCCGGCCGGGGGCCGCCGGCGGCGATGAGGCCCTATAATGGTGGGGTTAACACAATTCACCGCGGGCGGGGACCGGCAGGCTGGGGGATTGCGATCATGGTCCATATTCTCAAGAGCGGGCTGGCGTTGGTCGGGGAGGGCGAGGCCACGGGGGAGATGGCGGAGGCGTTCGCCGAGATCAAGCGGGCGCTGCAGATCCCCTTCGTGCCCAATTCGATGCGGACGCTGGCGAATTCGCCCGCCGCGTTCAAGATCTACTGGGCCTTCTTGCGCGCGAGCCTCGAGCACTCCAGCCTGCCGCAGTCGCTGCAGTCCATCATCCTCTACGCCATCGCCGAGCGGCGCGACTGCGAGTACTGCAGCTCCTGGAACGAGCTCTCCTGCCGCACCCTGGGGATCGACGAGCAGACGCTGGCGGGGGTGGTGGAGGATTTGGGCAACGTCTCGCCCGAGCGGCTGCAGGCCATCTTGCAGTTCGCCATCAAGGCCTCCTTGTACCCCAAGGAGCTCTCGGCGGAGGACTACCAGCGCCTGCGCGAGGAGGGCCTGAGCGACGAGGAGATCGTGGAGATCGTCTTCATGGCGGCGGTCGCGGCCATGAACGACACCCTGGCCGACGCCCTCAAGATCGACGTGGACCCCCAGGTCACCCGGATGCTGGCGCATAGCAGGTAGCCATGGCCGACCCCCGCGACGCCCGTCACCTGCAGTCGGCCCGCTACGCCATGCTCTCGGAGGTGGTGCTGGCCATCGCCCAGACCACCGACCTGCCGGGGCTGCTCGAGCGGGTGGTCCGCCAGGTCAAGTGGGTGCTCGACTTCGAGCGCTGCACCCTGGCGCTGGCCGACCCCGACGGCCAGAGCTACCGCCTGCAGACGGTGCTCGAGGCCCGCCGCGCGGTCGCCCCGCTCGAGCTCGAGCGCGTGCCGTGGGGCCAGGACCTGCCCGGCGCGGTCATGCACAGCCGCCAACTGCGCGTCCTGCCGGACTTGCGCGCCGAGCGGGAGCGCTACGCCCCCTGGGCCGACGCCGCCTTGTGGGACGGCTCGCTCGCCAGCGCGCTCTCGCTGCCGCTGGAGGCCTACGGCAAGGTGCTGGGCGCGCTCACCTTCGCCACCGCCAGGCCGGAGGCCTACGGCGAAGAGGACCGCAAGGTCGCCCACACCGTCGCCACCCACCTGGCCCTGGCTATCGACCACCTCCAGCAGACCGAGCGGCTGAAGAAGGCCAACGAGGAGCTCGCCTGGCTGGCCTCCTTCCCCAGGCTCAACCCCGGGCCGGTGTTCGAGGTTGACCTCTCCGGCGACATCCTCTACCTCAACCCCGCCGCCGAGCGCATCTTCCCCGACTCGCCCCTCGAGCGCGGCCGGCACCCCTTCCTCGCCGACCTGCCCGCCGTGGACGCGGCGCTGGGGGAGAGCGGCCAGACCTCGGCGGTGCGCGAGGTGGCGGTGGGCGAGCGCTGGTACCACCAGATGTTCCGCCGCGTGCCGGGGCACGAGCGCCTGCGCTTCTACGTCGTCGATATCACCGAGCGCCGCCGCGACCAGGAGCGCCTGCAGCGGCAGAACGAGCTGCTGGCGGCCCTGCAGCGCACCGCCTTGGGCCTGATCCGGCGGCTCGACCTCGGCGAGCTGCTGCAGGACGTCGTCTCGCGGGCCAGCGAGCTGCTGTGGACGCCCCACGGCTTCGTGACGCTGCTCGAGCCCGGCGGCGGCCTCGAGCAGAAGGTGGGCACCGGCGTCTTTGCCGGAACCATCGGCCTGCGCTTCGCCCCGGGGGAGGGGGTGTCGGGGCAGGTGCTGGTGCAGGGGCAGCCCCTGGTGGTGCGCGACTTCGGCGCCTGGGACCACCGCAACCCCAGCTTCGACTACAGCCGCATCCGCTCGGCGGCGGTGGTGCCGCTGCACTCGGGCGAGCAGGTGGTGGGCACGCTGGGCATCGCCTACGGCAGCGACACCGAGCGCGAGATCGCGGGGGAGGACGTCGAGCTCCTCACCCGCTTCGCCGCGCTGGCCTCGCTGGCGCTGGACAACGCCCGCCTCTTCGCCGAGGTACAGCAGGCCAAGAACGCCGCCCTGGCCGCCAACGAGGCCAAGAGCGCCTTCCTGGCGACCATGAGCCACGAGATCCGCACCCCCATGAACGCCATCATCGGCATGACCGGCCTGCTGCTCGACACCGCGCTCACCCCCGAGCAGCGCGAGTACGCCGAGACCGTGCGCAACTCCAGCGAGTCGCTGCTGACGATCATCAACGACATCCTCGACTTCTCCAAGATCGAGGCCGACCGGCTGGAGCTCGAGCACCAGCCCTTCGACCTGCGCGAGTGCGTGGAGGGGGCGCTCGAGCTGCTGTCGGCCAAGGCCGCCGAGAAGGGCCTCGAGCTCGCCTACCTCGTCGCCCCGGGCACCCCGGAGGCCATCGTGGGCGACGTGACCCGGCTGCGCCAGATCCTGGTCAACCTGCTGAGCAACGCGGTAAAGTTCACCGAGCAGGGGGAGGTGGTGCTGAGCCTGGAGAGCACCCCGCTGGACGGCGGCCACGAGCTGCACTTCGCGGTGCGCGACACCGGGGTGGGCATCCCCCCGGGCCGCATGGACCGGCTGTTCCGCTCCTTCAGCCAGCTCGACGCCTCGACCACCCGGCGCTACGGGGGCACCGGGCTGGGGCTGGCCATCAGCAAGCGCCTGAGCGAGATGATGGGGGGGCGCATGTGGGTGGAGAGCGCGGGGGTGCCCGGCGAGGGCTCCACCTTCCACTTCACCGTGCGGGCCGAGGCCGCCCCCCCGGCCGCGCGGGCCTTCCTGCAGGGGGGGCCCCCTGAGCTGCGGGGCCGGCGGGTGCTGATCGTTGACGACAACGCCACCAACCGGCGCATCCTCGAGCAGCAGGCCGAGTCCTGGGGGATGCGCCACCGGGCGACCGCGCGGCCGCTGGAGGCCCTGGCCTGGGTGGCGCAGGGCGAGCCCTTCGACGTCGCCGTGCTGGACATGCAGATGCCGGAGATGGACGGCCTGGCCCTGGCCCAAAAGATCCGCGAGCTGCGCGACGCCGACGCGCTGCCCCTGGTGATGCTGACCTCGCTGGGCCGGCGGGAGATGGGGGAGGGGGAGGGGTTGTTCCGGGTCTTCCTGACCAAGCCGATCCGGCCCTCACAGCTCTTCGACGCGCTGGTGGGCGTGTTCGCCGAGCGGCCGCGGCCGCTGCCCGAGGCCGGGCGGGGGCCCTCGAGCTTCGACCCACAGATGGGCCGGAGGCTGCCCCTGCGCGTCCTGCTCGTCGAGGACAACGCCACCAACCAGAAGCTGGCCCTGCGGCTGCTGGAGCGCATGGGCTACCGCGCCGACGTGGCGGGCAACGGCCTCGAGGCGCTGCGGGCGCTGGAGCGGCAGCCCTACGACCTGGTGCTCATGGACGTGCAGATGCCGGAGATGGACGGCCTCGAGGCCACCCGGCTGGCCCGGCGTCGCTGGCCCGCCGCCCCCCTGTTCATCGTCGCCATGACCGCCAACGCCATGGAGGGCGACCGGGAGATGTGCCTGGCGGCGGGGATGGACGACTACCTGAGCAAGCCGATCCGGCCGGAGGCCCTCGTGGGCGTGCTGGAGAAGGCGGCGGCCCGCCTTCGGCCCGGGGGTTCTGCGGCCCCCGGCGGCGGGGGCCGGCTGGACCCGGCGGCCCTCGAGGAGCTGCGCGCCCTGGCGGGCGGGGACGGGGCCTTCCTGGCCGAGCTGGCCGAGACCTTCCTGCACGACGCCCCGGCGCTCATCCAGGGCCTCGAGCAGGCCCTGCGGGCCGGCGACGCCGCCGGGGTGCGGATGGCGGCCCACACCCTCAAGTCCAACGGCGCCCAGTTCGGCGCCCACGACCTGGCCGAGCTCTGCAAGGAGCTCGAGGGGCGGGGCAAGGCGGGGGTGCTGGAGGGGGCCGAGGCCCTGCTCGAGCGGGTGCGCGCCGAGCTCGAGCGGGTGCGGCCCGTCCTCGAGGCCCTGCGCGGGGGAGGCTGAGCCCCGGTGGAAGGCGAGCGCGGGCGCATCCTGGTGGTTGACGACAACCGGGTCAACCGCCTGACCCTGGCCCGCACCCTCGAGCAGCAGGGGCACGCCGTGGCCCTGGCCGAGGACGGCCGCCAGGCGCTCGAGCGGCTGGGCCAGGAGCCCTTCGACGCGGTGCTGCTCGACATCCTGATGCCCGAGATGGACGGCTACGCGGTGCTGGCGCGGATGAAGGACGACCCCGCGCTGCGGCACGTCCCGGTGATCGTCATCACCGCGCTCGACGAGGTGGACAGCGCGGTGCGCTGCATCGAGATGGGGGCCGAGGACTACCTCCCCAAGCCCTTCAACGCCGTCTTCCTGCGGGCGCGCCTGGAGGCCTCGCTGCGCCGCAAGAAGCTGCGCGACCTCGAGCAGGCCTACTTGCAGCAGGAGCTGATGCTGCGCCAGAGCGAGAAGCTGGCGACGCTGGGCAAGCTCTCCGCGGGCATCGCCCACGAGCTGGGCAACCCGGTCGCCGCCGCGCAGCGCGGGGCCGAGCAGCTCGAGCGGGCCCTGCGAGAGCACCTGGCCGCCTACTTAAAGCTCTGCGCCGCCCCGCTCGGCCCCGAACAGGTCGAGACCCTGCGGCGCCTGGCGGCCGAGCAGGAGGCCTGCCGCGAGCGGGTGGGCGCGCTCGACCCCCTGCGCCGCGGCGACCTCGAGGCCGAGCTCGAGCGCTGGCTGGAGGACGCGGGCCTCGAGCAGGCCTGGGAGGCGGCCCCGGTGCTGGTCTCGATGGGCTACGGCCCGGACGCGCTGGCGGGGCTGGCCGAGCGCTTCCCCGGGCATGTTCCGGCCCTGCTGGCCTGGCTCAGCAGCGGCTTCACCGTCTTCAGCGTGCTCGAGGAGATCGGCGAGGGGGCCCGGCGCGTCCACGCCATCGTGCGCGCGCTGAAGGCCTACACCTACATGGACCAGGCCCCGGTGCAGAACGTCGATGTCCACGAGGGGTTGGAGAACACCCTGGTCATGCTGCGCGCGCGGCTGAAGCACGGCGTCACCGTGCGCCGCGACTACGCCCCCGACCTGCCCGCCATCGAGGGCTACGGCGGCGAGCTCAACCAGCTCTGGACCAACCTCATCGACAACGCCGTCCAGGCCATGCGGGGCCAGGGCGAGCTCACCCTCGCCACCCGCCGCGACGGCGACGCGGTGGTGGTGGAGGTCACCGACACCGGCCCCGGCATCCCCCCCGAGATCCGGCCCAGGATCTTCGACCCCTTCTTCACCACCAAGGCCCCCGGCGAGGGGACCGGCCTGGGGCTGAGCATCAGCCACGGCATCGTCACCCAGCGGCACAAGGGGAGCATCACGGTGGAGTCCCGGCCCGGCCGCACCACCTTCCGCGTGCGCCTGCCGCTGCGCCTGGAGAGGGGCATGGATGAAGCCGCTGGATGAGCTGTTCCGCGAGGCGGGCGAGGCCCACCACCGGGCCTTCGCGCACGCCGGCGGCGACGACCCGCAGTGGCCGCGGTGGTACGCCGAGTACCTCCACCCCCGGCTGCAGGCCTACGCGCGCCGGCCGCTGGGCCGGGAGGAGCTGGCCGAGTGGCTGGCGAGGATGGGCCGGGAGGTGCAGGGCCCCGGCTGGCCCGCGCAGTACGCGCGGCGCTTTTCCGAGGAGTACGGGAGGGAATAGACCTCTGCGGGCGCGGGCCGGATACGGCTACCGGCGCCGGGTAAAGGAGTCCGGGCATGGTTGAAGAACCCCTGAGCCACAAGCGGCCGGCCAAGCCGGTCGTCCTGGCTATTGACGACGAGCCCGCCGTGCTGGGCGCGGTCGAGCGGGACCTGCGGCGCCGCTACCGCGAGTACCGGGTGATGGGGGCCGGGGGCGGCGCGGAGGCCCTCGAGGCCCTGCGGCGGCTCAAGCAGCGCGGCGTCCCGGTGGCGCTGCTGCTGGCCGACCAGCGCATGCCGCGGATGACGGGGACGGAGTTCTTGGCCCAGGCCATGGGGCTCTACCCCGACGCCCGCAAGGTGCTGCTCACCGCCTACGCCGACACCGAGGCCGCCATCACCAGCATCAACCGCATCGGCCTGGACTACTACCTCATGAAGCCCTGGGACCCGCCCGAGCAGCACCTCTACCCGGTCCTCGACGACCTGCTCGAGGAGTGGGCCCAGAGCGTCCCGCCCCCCTACGAGGGGATCCGGGTGGTGGGCACGCTGTGGTCGGCGTCGAGCCACCAGGTGCGCGACTTCCTGGCCCGCAACCGCGTCCCCTACCGCTGGCTCGACCTCGAGCACGACCCCGAGGCCCTGCGGCTGCTCTCCACGCTGGGCGGGCCCAGCCCGCGGCTGCCGGTGGTCTGGTTCCCCGACGGCAGCAGCCTCGAGGCCCCCGCCCCGCGCGCGCTGGCCGAGAAGATCGGCATGCAGACCCAGGCCAGCCAGCCCTTCTACGACCTCGTCATCGTGGGGGGCGGGCCGGCCGGGCTGGGGGCGGCGGTCTACGCCTCCTCGGAGGGCCTGCGCACGCTGGTCGTGGAAAAGGAGGCCCTGGGCGGGCAGGCCGGCACCAGCAGCCGCATCGAGAACTACCTGGGCTTCCCCAAGGGCCTCTCCGGGGTCGAGCTCGCCCGCCGGGCCGAGGCCCAGGCCCGGCGCTTCGGCACCGAGATCCTCACCCCCCGCGAGGTCGGGCGGGTGCGGGCGGAGGGCTCCTACCGCTTCCTCGAGCTCGACGACGGCGGCGAGCTGAGCTGCCGCGCCGTGCTCATCGCCACCGGGGCCACCGCCCAGCGCCTGGAGGCCCCCGGGGTCGAGCGCCTGACCGGGGCCGGGGTCTACTACGGGGCCGCCGTGACCGAGGCGGCGCTCTACCGGGACCGGGAGGTCTTCGTCGTCGGCGGGGCCAACTCGGCCGGCCAGGGGGCGATCTTCCTCGCCGGCTACGCCCGCAGGGTGACGATGCTGGTGCGGGCCGAGGCGCTGGAGCGCGGCATGTCGCAGTACCTCGTGGACCAGATCCGCGCCCAGCCCAACATCGAGGTGTGCACCCGCGCCGTCGTCGCCGGGGTCGAGGGGGAGGAGCACCTCGAGGCCGTCGTGGTGCGCGAGCTCGACGGCGGGTCAAGCCAGACGCTGCCCGCGGCCGCCCTGTTCTTGTTCATCGGCGCACTCCCCCACACCCGCATGCTCGCCGGCCTGGTCGAGCTCAACGCCGCCGGCTTCGTCCTCACCGGCCCCGAACTGCTGCGCGAGGGCCGGCGCCCTAGGGGCTGGACCCTCAAGCGCGACCCCTTCCTGCTCGAGACCAGCGTCCCCGGCATCTTCGCCGCCGGCGACGTGCGCCAGGGCGCCGTCCGCCGCGTGGCCTCCGCCGTGGGCGAGGGCGGGGTGACCGTGGGCCTGGTGCACCAGTACCTCAAGACGGTGTGAGGGGGAAGCGGTCAGCCCTCAGCCGTCAGCTCGTGCCTCGTGGTGGGCCCCTCCCCAACCCTCCCCGCGCGCGGGGAAGGTTTATCCCCCCTAAACCCCCCTTGCTAAGGGGGGAACCAGGCGTCTTGCGTCTTGCGTACGACGTACGACGCAGGACGTACGACGCCGGACGCAGGGTGTACAACCCGCGTCCGGCGCTTGGCTATCGGCTATCGGCGTTCAGCGTCCCACCCATCACGCCCCGCCCAGGTTCGGCTTGATCTTCGGCACGATGCGCGGGGTGTCCTTTTCCTCCTGGTCCTTGGGCGGCTCGTTGGGGGTGGGCTCCTCGAGGGGCAGGCCCTGGACCACGCGCTCGAACTGCTCGGCGTTGAGGGTCTCGTAGTCGAGGAGGGCCTTGGTCACGCGCTCGAGCACCTCCCGGCGCTCGCGCAGGAGCTCGATCACCTTCTCGTGCTGCTCCTCGAGCAGCCCCTTCACCGCCTCGTCGATGCGGCGGGCGGTCTCCTCGGAGTACTGGCGCACGTCGTAGCCGCCCAGGTAGGTGTCCTCGCGCACCTGGTAGGCCACGGGGCCGAAGTCCTTGTGCATGCCCCACTCGGTGATCATGCGGCGGGCCAAGTCGGTGGCCTGGCGGAAGTCGTTCTCGGCGCCGGTGGTCACGTCCTCGAAGACCAGCTCCTCGGCGGCGCGGCCGCCCAGGGCCACGGCGATCTGGTCGGTGAGGCGCTTCTTGCTCCAGTGCAGGATGTCCTCGCGGCGGGGCATGGCGAAGCCCAGCGCCCGCCCGCGCGGGACGATGGTGACCTTGTGGGGCGGGTCGGCGTGCTCGAGGTAGTACATCGCCAGGGCGTGCCCGGCCTCGTGGTAGGCGGTGATCTCGCGGTCGCGCTGGGTGAGCACCATGCTCTTCTTGGCCGGGCCCATCACCACGCGGTCGGCGGCCTCCTCGAGGTCTTTCATGGTGATCTTCTTGCGGCCCTCGCGCGCGGCGAGCAGCGCGGCCTCGTTGAGGAGGTTCTCGAGGTCGGCCCCCACAAAGCCGGGCGTGCGGCGGGCCAGCAGGGCCAGGTCCACGTCCTCGGCCATGGGCTTGCCCTTGGCGTGGATGCGCAGGATCTGCTCACGGCCCCGCACGTCGGGGGCGTCGATGGCTACCTGGCGGTCGAAGCGGCCCGGGCGCAGCAGCGCGGGGTCGAGCACGTCGGGGCGGTTGGTCGCGGCCATGATGATGATGGAGGAGTCCTTCTCGAAGCCGTCGAGCTCGACGAGGAGCTGGTTGAGCGTCTGCTCGCGCTCGTCGTTGCCCCCGCCCACGCCGCCGCCGCGCTTGCGGCCGACGGCGTCGATCTCGTCGATGAAGATGATGCACGGCGCGTGGCGCTTGGCGGTCTCGAAGAGGTCGCGCACGCGGGCGGCGCCCACGCCCACGAACATCTCCACGAAGTCGGAGCCGGAGGCGGTGATGAAGGGTACCTTGGCCTCACCCGCCACCGCGCGGGCGATGTGGGTCTTGCCCGAGCCGGGCGGCCCCACCAGCAGCACGCCCTTGGGGATGCGCGCGCCCATCTCGTGGAAGCGGCCGGGGTTCTTGAGGAACTCCACGATCTCCTTCAGCTCCTCCTTGGCCTCGTCGCAGCCCGCCACGTCGCGGAAGGTGGTCTTGGGGGCCTCGGTGAGCACCTTGGCGCGGCTTTTGGTGAAGCTGAAGGCGTTGTCGCCGGAGGGGCCGCGGTTGCGCGAGAAGTAGTAGATGGCCGCGAAGGCCAGGCCCACCAGCAGGATGGGCAGCAAAAAGCCCAGGAAGGGGTTCTCCCTGGGGGGCGGGGCCACGTCCACGGCGATGCCCTGGGCGCGCCACTTCTCGAGGTCGGCGTTGGTGACGGGGGCGCTCGAGCTGGTGATGAACTTCTCGTCGTCGGTGTACTTGCCGCTGATGCGGGTGCCCCCGCTCTGCACCACGATCTCCTTGACACGGTCGTTCTGAACGGCGTCCAGGAAGGCTCCGTAACCGATCTGGCCCTGCGGGGTTTGGTTGCCGGTCAAGCTGAATGCCCAAGCAATCAAAATGGCTGCGATGAGCACGAACCAAAGGTTGAAGGGCAGTCGGTTCATGTAGGATCCTCTCTCCTAAGTGTTTATAGGGTACATCGCGCGGGGGGGACAAAGGTAGCCAAACACACGCAAAACGCCCTCTGGAACGTTGAGCTGCCTTTCATGCAACCCATGCTGCGCCGGCTGGCTTAAGGCCACCTTAGGCCCAGCTTTTGCGTCGTGGAAGCGGCAATTCCCGGCGCTGAATTTCTGAGAATCGCGGGGGAGCGCGCCGGTAGGGGCTTCAACCCGGCGACGGACCAAAACCCGTGCCCGCCCGCTCGAGCGACCAACCTTGATATAACCACGCTCAAGTCTATTGACATTAGCACCTCGTAAAGCTAGTCTTAAGGCTAGTGAGCTAGCCTCAGTTGCTCCACAGCTAGTGGGTTGAGGATAGCGACGCAGAGGCGGGGCGTGCGTGCCCCAGACGCGAACTGAAGAGGTGACGGCAATGGCTAAAGCAGTGGGAATCGACCTGGGGACCACCAACAGCGTGATCGCCATCATGGAGGGCGACAAGCCCGTGGTCCTGGAGAACACCGAAGGCAACCGCACCACCCCCAGCGTGGTGGCGTTCAAGGGCAGCGAGACGCTGGTGGGCCAGATGGCCCGCCGCCAGGCCGCGCTCAACCCCGAGGGCACCGTCTTCGAGATCAAGCGCTTCATCGGGCGGCGCTGGGACGAGGTGACCGAGGAGGCCAAGCGCGTGCCCTACAAGGTGCAGCAGGGCCCCGACGGCGGCGTGCGCGTGGACATCGGGGGCAAGCTCTACACCCCCGAAGAGGTCAGCGCCATGATCCTGCGCAAGCTCGTGGACGACGCCTCCAAGAAGCTGGGCGAGCGCGTGACCAAGGCGGTCATCACCGTGCCCGCCTACTTCAACAACGCCCAGCGCGAGGCCACCGCCAACGCCGGCAAGATCGCGGGCCTCGAGGTGCTGCGCATCATCAACGAGCCCACCGCCGCCGCGCTGGCCTACGGCCTGGACAAGAAGGGCAACGAGACCGTGCTGGTCTTCGACCTCGGCGGGGGCACCTTCGACGTGACGATCCTCGAGATCGGCGAGGGCGTCTTCGAGGTCAAGGCCACCGCCGGCGACACCCACCTAGGCGGCTCCGACTTCGACCAGGCCATCGTGAGCTGGCTGGTCGAGGAGTTCAAGAAGGAGTCGGGCGGGGTGGACCTGCGCGGCGACCGCCAGGCCCTGCAGCGCCTGATCGAGGCCGCCGAGAAGGCCAAGATCGAGCTCTCGGGCACCCCCGAGACCACCATCAGCCTGCCCTTCATCGGCCTCGACCCCGTCACCAAGACCCCCATCCACCTCGAGAAGAAGCTCACCCGCGCCAAGTTCGAGGAGCTCATCGCCCACCTGCTCAAGCGGGTGCGCCAGCCGGTGGAGCAGGCCCTCAAGGACGCCGGGCTCTCGCCCAGCCAGATCGACGAGGTGCTGCTCGTGGGCGGCTCGACCCGCGTGCCGGCGGTGGCCCAGATCGTCAAGGAGATGCTGGGCAAGGAGCCCAACCGCTCGGTCAACCCCGACGAGGTGGTGGCCCTGGGCGCGGCGGTGCAGGCGGGCGTGCTCACCGGGCAGGTCGAGGACGTGGTGCTGCTCGACGTGACCCCGCTGTCGCTGGCGGTGGAGACCAAGGGCGGCGTGGCCACCGTGCTCATCCCGCGCAACACCACCGTGCCCACCCGCAAGAGCGAGATCTTCACCACCGCCGAGCATAACCAGCCGGCCGTGGAGATCCACATCCTCCAGGGCGAGCGCCCCATGGCCGCCGACAACAAGAGCCTGGGCAAGTTCCGCCTCGAGGGCATCCCGCCCATGATGGCCGGCATGCCCCAGATCGAGGTCACCTTCGACATCGACGCCAACGGCATCCTGCACGCCACCGCCCGCGAGAAGTCCACGGGCAAGGAAGCCAGCATCACCATCCAGAACACCACCACCCTCTCCGAGGCCGAGATCGAGCGCATGGTCAAGGAGGCCGAGGCCAACGCCGAGGCCGACCGCAAGCGCAAGGAGCACGCCGAGATCAAGAACCAGCTCGACACCGCGCGCATCCAGGCCGAGCGGCTGATGGGCGAGAAGGAGAGCACCCCCGAGGCCAAGAGCCGCCTCGAGGCCGCCGTGACCAAGGCCAAGGAGCTCGTCGAGCGCGACGCCCCCGACGCCGAGCTCTCCTCCGCGCTGCAAGAGCTCGCCAACGCCCTGCAGGCCTACGAGCAGGGCTCCACGGCCGGCGCGACCGCCGGCGGCCAGGGCGGCCCGGCCAACAAGCCCGACGACGTGATCGACGCCGACTACAAGCCCGCCGACTAACCACCGACCGCCGATAGCTGATAGCCTATTCCCGAGGCTATCGGCTTTCGGCCACGCGCGAGGAAGGTATGGAAGAGACCAAAAACACCCAACCCGTCGAGGCCGCGGCGGAAGCCCCCGCCCAGGAGGCCCAGCCCGACATCCCCGAGGTCGAGCGGCTGCGGGCCGAGCTCGACGTGCTGCAGGCCGAGCTGCGCGCCGCCAAGGACAAGTACGTGCGGCTGTACGCCGACTTCGACAACTTCCGCAAGCGCACCGCCGCCGACCTCGAGGACGCCCGCAGGGGCGGGGAGCTGAGGGTGCTGCGGGCGCTGCTCCCCGTCGCCGACGACCTCGAGCGCGCCCTGGGCTTCGCCCAGGCCAAGCCCGAGGACCTGATCCCCGGCGTCAAGGCCGTGCTGGAGAACTTCAAGCGGGCGCTGTCGGGCCTGGGGGTCGAGCCGGTGCCCGGCGTGGGCGCCGACTTCGACCCGCGCTACCACGAGGCCATCGGGATGCTCGAGGGCGAGAAGGACAAGGTCCTGCACGTCTACCAGGAAGGCTACCGCTACGGCCCCGCGCTGGTGCGCGAGGCGCGGGTGGTCGTGGGCAAGGGGGATGAGCCCGGGAGCCCGCCGGACCCCGAGAGCAACTAGCCCTGGCTTCCGGCCCTAGCCCCCAGACCCGGACCCCCGACCCTGGACGTTCGTATGGCCTACAAGGATTACTACGCCATCCTCGGTGTCTCCAAGAACGCCTCGGAAGACGAGATCAAGAAGGCGTTCAAGAAGATGGCGCGCAAGTACCACCCCGACGTCAACAAGGACCCCGGGGCCGAGGAACGCTTCAAGGAGATCAACGAGGCCTACACGGTGCTCTCCGACCCCGAGAAGCGCCAGTTCTACGACCGTTACGGCTCCGACCCCGGCCAGGCCCGCTGGCAAGGGCCCCCGCCGGGACAGGGCGGCTTCGGCGGCAACGCGGGCGACTTCTCCGACTTCTTCCAGCAGCTCTTCGGCAACCTCGCCGGGCGCGGCTCGGGCGGCTTCGGGGGCTTCGAGGAGTTCTTCGGCGGGGGCCGGACCGGGGGCCGGGTGCGCGTAGGCGAGCGGCGCGACCTCGAGGCCGAGCTCGCCCTGAGCCTGGAGGAGGCCTACCGCGGCGGCGAGAAGCTGATCTCGGTCAACAACGAGCGCCTGAGCGTGCGCATCCCGCCCGGCGTGCGCGAGGGCCAGAAGATCCGGCTGGCGGGCAAGGGCCGCTCGGGCGGCGACCTCTACCTCACCGTGCGCGTCCAGCCCAGCCCCGCCATGCGGCTCGAGGGCGACGACGTCTACGCGGTGGCCGAGGTTCCCGCGCCCGTCGCGGTGGTGGGCGGCAACGTGCGGGTGGCTACCCTCGACGGCCCCGTGGACCTCCACGTCCCCAAGCACAGCCAGAACGGCCGCAAGCTGCGGCTCAAGGGCAAGGGCTGGCCGCGCCGCGACGGCAGCCGCGGCGACCAGTACGCCGAGATCCGGGTGGTGCTCCCCGCCCACCCCACCCCCGAGGAGGAGAAGCTTTACCAGCAGTTGGCCGAGCTGCTCAAGGCCAAGCACTAGACGCGAGGAGGGGGAGATGCTGGTGCGCAGCGAGCTGTACAGCCTCGAGGCCATCGCCGGCGAAGGGCTCTCCCCGGCAGCGGTGCGCGCGTACGTGGAGATCGGCTTCGTGGAGCCGACGGAGGCGGGCGGGCACTGGTACTTCCGGCCCCACGACCTCCTGCGCCTGCGCCGGGCCGAGCGCATCCGCCGCGACCTGGGCGTGAACTTGGTCGGGGCGGCGCTGGTGGTGGAGGTGCTCGAGCGCGTGGGCCGGTGAGGGGCCATCGCCGGGCGGCGGGCTCCAGGGCCGGAGCGGCCTTCGCGCGGTAGTGCTCCGGAGCGCCCACGGCCCGGCGCGGCTACCGGCTATCGGCGACCCCCGCCCGAAGCCCTCGAGCCCGTGCCACAATGGTCCCATGCGCCACCGGACCTTTGGACGACTGGGCTGGCCGGTCTCGGAGATCGGCTACGGCATGTGGGGCTTGGCGGGCTGGACCGGCTCGGACGAGGCGGAGGTGCGCCAGGCGCTGCAGCGCGCCGTGGACTTGGGCATCAACTTCTTCGACACCGCCTGGGCCTACGGCGACGGCAGGAGCGAGCGGATGCTGGGCGAGCTGGTGCGGGCCAACCCCGGCCGGAAGCTCTGGACCGCCAGCAAGATCCCCGCCAAGAACTTCAAGTGGCCCGCCCGCGCCGAGTACCCCCTGGAAGAGACCTACCCCCCCGACCACATCCGCCGCTACACCGAGTGGAGCCTGCAAAACCTGGGCCTGCCCTCCCTCGACCTCATGCAGTTCCACGTCTGGCACGACAACTGGGCCCGCGACGCGCGCTGGCAGCGGGAGGTGGAGAAGCTCAAGGAGGAGGGCTTGGTGAAGGCCTGGGGCATCAGCATCAACCGCTGGGAGCCCGAGAACGCCCTGCTGGCGCTCGAGACCGGCTTCATCGACGCGGTGCAGGTCATCTACAACCTCTTCGACCAGAACCCCGAGGACGAGCTCTTCCCGCGCTGCCGCGAGCTCGGCGTCGCCGTCATCGCCCGCGTGCCCTTCGACGAGGGCTCCCTCACCGGCACCCTCACCCCCGAAACCACCTTCCCCGAGGGCGACTGGCGCAACCGCTACTTCAGCAAGGAGAACCTCGTCCCCACCTTAGAGCGCGTCGAGCGCCTGAAGGCCGACCTCCCCGAGGGCATGACCCTCCCCGAGCTGGCCCTGCGCTTCATCCTGCAAAACCCCGACGTCTCCACCGTGATCCCCGGCATGCGCCGCGTGCGCCACGTGGAGGCCAACGCCGCCGTGAGCGGGCTCGAGCCCCTGCCTGAAGACCTCATGGCCCGCCTGCGCGAGCACCGCTGGGTGCGGAGGCCGGCGCATTGGTCGGATTGACGGTGGGGGATAGCGGGATGCGAGACGCGGGTCGTGCGTTGTGCGTCGTACGTCGTACGTCGTACGCAAAACGCAAGACGCAAGACGCGGGTCGTACGTCCTACGTCGTACGCAAGACGCAAGACGCAGGACGCCTGGTTCCCCCCTTAGCAAGGGGGGTTAGGGGGGATAAACCTTCCCCGCGCGCGGGGAGGGATGGGGAGGGGCCCACCACGAGGCACGAGCTGACGGCTGAAGGCTGACGGCTGCCGGGATCAGCTCCCGATGCCCCAGACCAGCAGGGCGCCGAGGTCTTCGGCGGGGACGGGCCAGCCCAGGAGGTGGCCCTGGCCGAAGTCGCAGCCGAGTTCCTTGAGGCGGGTGAGCTGGCTCTGGTCCTCGAGGCCCTTGGCGATGGCCTTGGCCCCGATGGCGTGGGCGATCTCGACGGCGGCCTTGGCTAAGGCGGCGTTGTCGGGGTTGGTGAAGAGGGGGGCGAGCTTGATCCAGTCGAGCGGCAGGCGCTTGAGCTGGTCCATGGGGATGGGGCTGGTGCCGAAGTCGTCGAGGGCGATGGTCACGCCCATCTCCTTGAGCAGGGTGAGGGTGCGGATGGAGGCCTCGAGGTCCCACAACAGCGCCTCCTCGCGCACCTCGAGCACCAGGATCTCGGGGGCGAGCCGCTTGGCCTGCAGCAGGTCCTGCAGGCGGGTGGGGAAGGCGGGGTCGGTGAGGGTCTCGCCGGAGAGGTTGAGGCTGAAGTAGGCGTTGACGCCTGAGGGGCGCCACAGCGCGGCCTGCTCGAGCACGCGCTCGAGGGTCCAGCGGTCCTGCACGGCGATGAGCCCGGCCTGGTGGGCGGTGCCCAGGAACTCGCCCGCCTGCTTGGTGGCCCCGCGCCCGCGCGGCCAGCGCACCAGCGCCTCGACGGCGATGAGCTCGAGGTCCGACAGGCGCAGGATGGGCTGGAAGTGCAGGGTGAGGTTGTCGCGGGTGATGGCCTCCTGCAGCTCGGAGGCCCCGGGGGTCAGCAGGCGGATGCCCCCGCCGTCCTCCAGCGCCTGCGCGCAGGCCTGCTCGGCGCGCTCCCACAGCTCGGGGACGGCGCTGGCGTCCTGCGGGAAGACCGCGATGCCGATGGCGACCTTGAAACCGTGCCCCAGCGCCGAGCGCAGCCGCTGCAGGATGCGCTGGGCCACCCGGGCCGCGCCGCTGGGCCAGCGGATCTCCGACAGGAGCAGGGCGTAGCCCTGCGCGCCCAGCCAGGTGATGGCGTCGGAGCTGCGCAGGCAGGCGGCGATCTCCTTGGCGGCGGTCTCGTTGTGGCCGGTGGCTAAGCCGTCGATCTGCACGCGCACCAACCCCACCATGCGCTTGTGGCGTCCGGCCAGGGCGATGGCGTGCGCGATCTGGGCCTCGAACTCGGTGAGCTTGAGCCCGATGCTCTTGCGCGACTGCAGCACCACCCGCGGGGCCTCGCCCTGCGGCTGGTAGATCTGGCGCTCGAAGAGGTGGCCCAGCGACAGCGCCAACACCTCCTTCTCGCTGCTCCAGGTGCGCGGCTGGCCGTTCTCCAGCCACAGCACGCCCAGCACCCCGCCCTCGCCGTGGAAGACGATCTGCTGCATCGACTGCACGCCCCAGGTGGTGAGCATGCCGCGCAGCTCGGCCACGCGGGCGTCGGTCTTGGCGTCCTCGACGGTCAGCAGCAGGGTGCGCTCGAGCGCGGCGAAGTAGACGGGGTTGTCCTGGGCGGTGATCAGGCGCTCGGGGGTGTTGATCTGGGGGTAGCGCGCCGCCAGCCGCAGGTGGCGGGTGTCGGGGTCGCGCACCCACAGGCTGAGGCTCTCCAGGCCCAAGAGCTTCAGCGTGGCCTCCCCCAACCGGGGGAGGGCCTGCTCGAGGGAGGCGAACTGGCCCTGGGCGAGCTGCAGCACCACGCGCTGCCAGGAGTCCTGGGGCTGGGCGCCGCCGCTGGCGTCCTGGCTGTCGGCCAGCAGGGACTGCAGCGACTCGATGAGGGCCAGCCGGGCCCGCTCGTTGAGGTTGTAGCCCTTGTGGCCCAGGTGCAGGCGGGGCGCGGCCCAGACCAGGCGGTTGCTCACCCACGACTCGCCGGTCAGCAGGTGCAGCAGCAGCTCCTGGGCCTCGGGCGCGCGCAGCACGGTCCCGGCCGAACCCCCCAGCCGCACCGCCGTGCCCTCGGGAAGCTCCTGGTGTTCAATCAAGAGGGTCGAACCCTCAATCGAGAGCGGCGCGAATAATTTCCAATTGAACTCATTCACCCGATGCCCTCCAGGAGATACAGCCCAACTTATCTCCCCAGTGTAGTCGGCGCGAACCCCTGGCGATGGTCAAATCCGACAAAGCCAGCCCGAAGAGCCGGTATCATTAACGCTTAGCCCCCCGCGAAGCCCCGCCCCAGCCCGCCAGGAAGCCCAGCACCAGCAGCACCAGCCCGACGGGCAGGGGCTTGGCGAGCACGCCCGCCAGCAGCCCGCCCAGCGCCAGCCCGCTCGCGACCCGGGCCCGCCCCCCGCGCCACGCCCGCATCGCCAGGAAGCCCAAGACCGCGGGCAAGAGCCACAGGGCCAGGCGCAGCAGCACGAAGGTGGCCTCGGTCATCGCAGGCGCAGCCCGTCGGGGGCGAAGCCCTCCACCCAGTGCGAGCCGTCGGTGAGGTACTCCTTCTTCCACACCGGCAGCACCTGCTTCACGCGCTCGATGGCGTAGCGGCAGGCCTCGAAGCCCTCGGGGCGGTGGGGCGAGGACACCACGATGAGGATGGAGGCCTCGGCCGGCCCGACCCGCCCCACGCGGTGCCACAGCGCCACACGGCCCAGCACCCAGCGCCCGCGCATCTCGGCGACGATCTGGCCCATCACCCGCTCGGCCATGCCGCCGTAGGCCTCGTACTCGAGGTAGGCCACCTCCTGGCCCTTGTTGGGGCTGCGGGTGGTGCCCAGGAAGCTCACCACCGCGCCGTAGGGCGGGGCGCTGGCCCAGTCCAGCCAGCGCTGGGGCTCGAGCGGCTCCTCGGTGAGGCCCCAACTGTCTTGGGCCTCGGCCACCTCCGGCACGCCGCCGCCCGAGACGGGGGGCAGGAAGGCCAGCTCGTCGCCCTCGCTCAGGGGGTGCTCGGCGGGGCGGAACTCCTGGTTGACCGCGGCCAGCCCCTGGCCCAGCGCCAGGCCGGGGAAGCGGGCCTCGAGGGCGCGCTGGGCGTCGCGCACGGTGGCGCCCTCGGGGAGCTCGAGGGCGGTGGCGCGGGTGCCGGCCTGCTCGCGGAAGAGGGCGAAGAAGAGGACGTCAATTCGCATAGCGCTCCTTCCCCATGTACACCTGGCTCAGGCCGAAGGCCACCGAAAGCGCCTGGGGGTAGCGCATGCGGATGGGGCCCAGCAGCGAGAGCTCGCCCACCGTCTCGCCCAGCGCCACCCCGGCCTGCACCAGCGACACCCCCTCGACCTCGCCCACCCGCACGTTGAGGCCGCCGGGCGGGGTGAGGGGCTCGTCGCCGGGGGCCTCGAAGAGCTGCAGCGCGTGGCGCAGGAAGGCGGGGTCCATGGCCTCGGGCTCGCCCAGCAGCAGGCCCACGCCCTCGCGGTACTCCTCGAGCTCGTCCTGGGTGAAGGCCCGCTTCAAGGCGGTGAAGAGCTCGCGGGTGGCGGGGGTGTCGGCGGGCTGGGGCTCGAGCACCACCTGCCCGCGCAGCCGGCCCTCGGCCTCGGTGAGCTGGGGCTCGCTGGGGGCGAAGCTGAGCTCGAGGCGCGCCTCGCGCACCCGCCCGCCCTCGAGCACCGCCACCGCCAGCACCTTGCCCTCGCCCAAGGAGGAGAGGTGCACCTGCCGGATGCGCGTCGAGCGCTGCAGCCGCAGGCGCAGCAGCGCGGGGTAGCCCGAGAGCTTGGAGGCCACCTGCACCAGCAGCATCTCGCGCCGGTCGCCCGCCCCGCCCATCACCAACGCCAGGCGCTCGAGGGTGGCCTTGGGCAGCAGCTCGGGCGGCAGCTTGGAGAGGGCGTAGTGCCGGAAGCCCTGCCGGGTGGGCACCCGCCCGGCCGAGGCGTGGGGCTTGGCGATGTACCCGGCCTCCTCGAGCTCGATGAGCTCGTAGCGCACCATGGCCGGGGAGAGCCCCAGCCGCTCGGCCAGGACGGCCGAGGGCACCGGGGCCTGCCCCTGGATGTAGCTCTCCACCAGGAGGTGCAAGAGGGTGCGCTGCCGCTCGGTCATCTCTGCCTCTAGTTTATGCGCCCGCCGCCGCGGCGTGCAGTGAGAAAAACATCCATCCCGCCCCCCGGGCGTGCTCGAGGTATACCAAACGCCACGACTTTTGAGCGAGCGTCAAACCAAGACTGTACGAATGTCCAAAAATCGCAACACAAAATGCCGAAATCAAAGACTTACAGGGGAAACGCTTATATTAAGTTGGCAAACCGTTCATCGAAAATTTGACATTCGGCATGAGCCCTGCTAGCCTCTGGGCCATGGAGGTGCGGGGATGAGAAACCTTCGCTGGTTGGGGATGCTGGCCGTGGGGGCGGGCTCGGTGGGGCTGGCCCAAGACCCCGAGTTCTCGGCGGCCGACACCGCCTGGATGCTGGTGGCTACGGGCCTGGTGCTGCTGATGACCCCGGCTTTGGCCTTCTTCTACGGCGGGCTGGTGCGCGCGAAGAGCTCGCTCAACACCATGATGATGAGCTTCGTGGCGCTGGGCTTCGTGGGGGTGGCCTGGGCGCTGGTGGGCTACTCGCTCTCGCTGAGCCCGGGCGGCAACGACTTCCTGGGCGACCTGCGCTTCGCCTTCCTGAACGGGGTGAGCCTCGAGAACGAGGGCG
Organism: Calidithermus terrae; assembly: GCF_003574345.1. Classification (NCBI taxonomy): domain Bacteria; kingdom Thermotogati; phylum Deinococcota; class Deinococci; order Thermales; family Thermaceae; genus Calidithermus; species Calidithermus terrae. The sequence continues at coordinate 7,562 of NZ_QXDL01000006.1, read as the reverse complement.
CGGTGGTGCCCATCACCATCCCCCACCTCCTGTGGATGGCCTTCCAGGGCACCTTCTGCGTCATCACGGCGGCGCTGATCTCGGGGGCCGTCGTCGAGCGCATGCGCTTCCCGGCCTTCATGCTGTTCATGACGCTGTGGAGCGTGGCGGTCTACGCGCCGCTGGCGAAGTGGGTGTGGGGCGGGGGCTTCCTGGCCGACCTGGGTGCTTGGGACTTCGCCGGCGGCACGGTGGTGCACATCAACGCGGGCATCTCGGGCCTGGTGGCCGCGCTGGTGCTCGGGGCCCGCAAGGACTTCGGCCGCCAGGCCATCCTGCCCCACAACGTGCCCTTCGTGCTGCTGGGCGCGGCCTTGCTGTGGTTCGGCTGGTTCGGCTTCAACGCGGGGAGCGCTTGGGGCGCGAGCCAGAGCGCGGCCATCGCCTTCGTCAACACCCTGCTGGCCCCGGCGGCCACGCTGGTGGCGTGGGCGCTGTTGGACCTCACCCGCACCGGCAAGGTGACGGCGGTGGGCCTGGCGACGGCCATCGTGGTGGGCCTGGTGGTGATCACCCCGGCAGCCGGCTACGTCTCGCCCGCCTCGGCGCTGCTGATGGGGGCCATCGGGGCCTTCCCCAGCTACTTCGCCCTGCTGTGGCGCGCCCGCAGCAAGCTCGACGACTCCCTCGACGTCTTCGCCGGCCACGGCGTCGGCGGCATGACCGGCGCGATCTTGACCGGGGTCTTCGGGCAGAAGGTGATCGCCGGGGCGCAGGTGGGCTACTTCGACGGCCTGCTGGCGGGCAACCCCCAGCAGGTGCTGATCCAGGCCTTCGCGGTGCTGATCGCGGTGCTCTACAGCGGGCTGGTGACCTTCGGCCTGCTCAAGCTGGTGGGGGCCATCACCCCGCTGCGGGCCGGCGCCAAGGACGAGGCCACCGGCATGGACGTCAGCCAGCACGGCGAGGAGAGCTACACCAGCGGCGAGGGGGCCATCCTGGTGCTCGAGGCCGGCGAACCCCGGGGCAAGCCCGCCCCCGCCCAGGGCTAGGAGGTAGGGCATGAAACTGGTAGTCGCCATCGTCCGCCCGGAAAAGGTCAACGACGTGCTCGAGGCGCTGTACAAGGCCGAGGTGCGGGGCCTGACCATCTCCCGCGTGCAGGGGCACGGCGGCGAGACCGACGAGGTGCAGACCTACCGCGGCACCACCGTCAAGATGGAGCTGCACGAGAAGGTGCGCTTCGAGATCGGCGTCTCCGACTCCTTCGTCGCCCCCACCGTGCGGGCCATCATGAGCGCCGCCCGCACCGGCGAGGTGGGCGACGGCAAGATCTTCGTGCTGCCCGTCGAGAAGGTCTACCGCATCCGCACCGGCGAGGAGGACACCGCCGCCGTCACCCCCGTCGGCTGAGCGCGGGCCCCCGGTCGCACCCCTCGAGCCCGGTAGACTCGAGGGGTGCTCGCCTTCCTCTTCGTGGACGGCCTGGGGCTATCCGCCGACCCCCGCAGCCCGCTGCGGCAGCTCGAGCTGCCCACCCTGCGCGCCCTGACCGGCGGCTTCGCCCCCGCCGCCCGCGACGCCCCCGGCGTGGCCTACCGCGTGCTCGACGCCAAGCTGGGCTTGGAGGGCCTGCCCCAGTCGGGCACCGGCCAGACCGCCCTGCTCACCGGCGCCAACGCCGCCGCCCTGCTCGGCCACCACCAGGGGCCCCACCCCGGCTCGCGCCTGCAGGAACTGCTGCGCGAGCGAAGCCTCCAGGTGTGGGCCGTGCGGCGCGGCCTGCGGGTGCTGCACGCCAACGGCTACCGGCGCGAGTACCTCGAGCGCCTGCGCGGCTCCCGGCGCAACCTGTTCTCGGCCTTCGCCTACGCCGCGGTGGCGGCGGGCCTCGAGTTGCTGCCCCTCGACGACGCGCGGGCCATGCTCCCGGCCTTCTGGCCCGAGCCCGAGCAGGCGGGCGAGCGCTTCGCCGGGATGGCCGGGCAAAACGACCTGCTCTTCCTGGAGAACTGGTCGCTCGACTACTCCGCCCACCGCGAGCCCGAGCGCCTGGCCGAGCGCTTCACCGAGCTCGACCGCTTCGTGCGGGGCTGGCTCGAGGCCGCCCCCCAGGCCACCCTGCTCCTCACCGCCGACCACGGCAACGCCGAAGAACCCTGGCACACCGCCCACACCCAAAACCCGGTGCCGCTGCTGGTGCTGGGGCCCGGGGCTACCACCGTCCCCGCGATGGCCTCGCTGCTGGACGTGGCGCCGTGGGTGCGGGAGGTGCTGGATGCGGGGCGCTGATGGCCGATAGCCGGACGCCCAACGCCGGACGCCGGGCGCGGGTCGTACATCGTACGTCGTACGCAAAACGCAAGACGCGAGACGCCCTTTCTTTCCCCCCTTAGCAAGGGGGGCTGGGGGGATACCCCCTCCCCGCCACCCGAGAGGGGTTTACCACGGGCCACAAGCTGACCACTGACGGCTGATGGCTGACCGCTCAGTGCTTTCCCTCTGCCCCTGCCGCCCGACCGCTCACAACCCCGTAGGCCTCCCGGTTCTCCCGCCACAGCAGCCACACCAGCCCCAGGATCGGTTGGAGCAGGGGTAGGAAGCCGTAGTCCTTGCCGAAGGAGGACCATGCGGTGTGGCCGATGGCGGTTGGCTCGAGCACGGTGAGGGTGCCCACCAGCAGCACCCCGGCGGTCTCGAAGCTCAGCAGGCCCACGGCCAGGCGCCAGGTGCCGGGCTTGCGGATGACGAAGCCCAGCGTCGCCAGCAGGTAGCACGCGGCGGCCACCGTGGTGATGGCGGGGGCGAGGTAGTCGCTCACGCCGGGCTTGCAGCAGAGCTGGTAGACCCCGCGCGCGCCGGTGGAGAGTGCTAAGAGGGGGTAGGAGACGGCCAGGATTTGCCCGATGGCCCGGATGACCTGGGGTGAAAGCCTCATCGGGGGCATTATCACCCGTTTCCAGGGACAAACGTCCCAAAGGTTGCCCAGGGCGCGATGCGGCCGCCTCGAGCCCGTAAACTGTTGAGGATCTGAGGCGAGCCTATGCCCGAGCGCGAAGCGTCCACCCCCGAACCCGCCCTCACCCCGCCCGCCGAGGCCGTCCTGGCCCAGCCGATCCGCTGGGTCTGGATCGGGGTGGGCTTCTTCTTCGTGGCCCTGGGCTTCATCGGGGCCTTCCTGCCGGTGATGCCCTCGACGGTGTTCTTTATCATCGCCGCGTACTGCTTCGCCCGCGGCAGCCGCCGCTGGCTCGAGTGGCTGCTGGCCCTGCCGAAGGTGGGCCCCCTGGTGCGCGACTACCGCGCCGGCAAAGGCATGCCCCTGCGCGCCAAGCGCATCGCCGCCTCGATGTGCTCGGTCGCCGTGCTCCTGAGCAGTGTCGCCGTCGAATCCTGGGCCGCTCGAGCCCTGGCCCTTGCCTTAGGCGTAGCAGGCGTCTGGTTCATCCTCTTCCGGGTGCCGACGAGGGAAAACCATAAGCCGTAAGCGGTCCGCTTTCAGCCGTCAGCCATCAGCCCTCAGCGTTAATCGGGAGGCCCGTGGCCCGTGGTAAACCCCTCTCGGGTGGCGGGGAGGGGATATCCCCCCTACCCCCCTTGCTAAGGGGGGTGACAAGGCGTCTCGCGTCTTGCGTTTGGCGTCTCGCGTTCGGCGTTCGACGTTAGGCGTATTGCGTACGGCGTAGGACGTACGACGTACGACCCGCCTCAGACGTACGGCCCGCGCCCCGCGCCCGGCTATCGACTATCGCCGCCCTGCCCCCCGCATTCCACGGTAATCTAATCGCATGGTTTACGCGATCTGCAAAGCCCTAGCCTATTTCCTGCTGCGCGTGCTGTTCGGCCTGCGGGTGGAGGGGGCCGAGCGGGTGCCCAAGGACGGGCCCGTCATCCTGGCTTCCAACCACCTGTCCTTCCTCGACCCCATCGCCGTCGGCTCGGTGTGCCCACGGCCCGTGGCCTTCATTGCCCGGGCCGATATTTTCCGCTACCCGGTGCTCTCGTGGCTGCTGCCGCGGGTCTACGCTATCCCGGTCGAGCGCGGCACCAGCGACCTGGGCGCGGTCAAGGCCGCCATCCGGGCGCTGAAGGAGGGGCTGGCCTTCGGCATCTTCCCCGAGGGACAGCGCAGCCGCACGGGCAAGCTCGAGCCCTTCAAGTCGGGGGCGGCCTCCATCGCCATGCGCACCGGGGCCAAGATCGTGCCCGTCGCCATCACCGGCAGCGACAAGGCCTGGCCCGTGGGCCACGCGCCGCGCTTGCGTAGGAACATAAAAGTGGTCTTCGGCGATCCCATCACCCTCCCCGACAAGAAGCTTGATCATCAGGGGTTGGAGGAGGTTACGCGTCAGCTCGAGGCCATGGTTGCGGCACTTTTGCCCCCTGAGTATGTAAGCAAGGGCAATTCGGCGCCTGTCGGTTCTTAACATAATGCAGGGGAAGCCCCACCAGATGCTTGCATTTCTTTCTCATGGTGTGCTACACTCCGTCCTGAAGGGAAAACTAAAGGAGGTAATGCATGGCGAAGAAGACCACCAAGACCAAAGCTGATCTGATCGACCAAGTTGCTGCGGCCTCCGGCCTGAAGAAGAAAGACGCCAAGGCTGCCGTGGACGCCTTCCTCTCCAAGGTGGAAGCTGCCCTGAGCGGTGGCCACAAGGTCCAGCTCACCGGCTTCGGCACCTTCGAGGTGCGTTCCCGCAAGGCCCGCACCGGCGTGAAGCCCGGCACCACCCAGAAGATCAAGATCCCCGCCTCCAAGTACCCGGCCTTCAAGCCCGGCAAGGCGCTCAAGGAGAAGGTTAAGAAGTAAGGTTCCAGCGACCTTAGTTTTTCCTTCAAGCGGGGGAGGCCTACCTCCCTCGTTATCTCCCCGAAGCAACAGCAGGGCCAGCCTGGCGGCTGGCCCTGAAGCATTTCCGGGTGCGGTCGGCGGTACGGGACGCCTCGAGCGGGGCTAAAAAGGCCGGGGCATGAACACGTAGGCACGCACGTGCGCGACCCGCCAGCCCTGCGCCCCCCCTCGCCAGCCCGGCCGGGTGGGGTGGGCGCCTTATCCCTACCCTGTGAACTCCGTCGAGCGTGAACCCCACGAACGCCGGCCCTCCCGCAGCGCCCGGCACGCCCGTCACGCGCCGTGCCCGTGGTCGGCGAGGACTTCGCGGATCGTGTGCCGGGCGACGCCGGCGAGGAAAGGGTTGGTGTGCTGGTAATAGGGGAGGGCGATCAGGGCGACGGACAGGGCCCAGCCGCGCCCCCTGGCCCAGGTCGCGCCGTCAACCCCTAAGGCCGAGCGGAAGGCTTCCCGGGCCTCGGCGGTGAAGAGGTTCCACGCCGCCTGCAGGTCGCAGGCGGGGTCGCCCACGCCCAGGCAGCCGAAGTCGATGACCGCGCTGAGCCGGCCCCCCACCGCCAGCAGGTTCCCGGGTTGCAGGTCGCCGTGGATCCAGACGGGCGGGCCGTCGTGCGGGGGAGCCTGGAGCGCGGCCTCCCACGCCGCCGTTACCGCGCCGGCGTCGAGCATGCCCTGCAGCGAGGCGATCGCGGCCCGGGTGGGCCCGTCGCGCACGGCCAGCGGCACGCCCCGGCCGGAGTTGTGCGGGCCGGGGGGCGGGCCGCCCGTGGCGTCGATGCGCTGTAGGGCGGCGACGAAGTGCGCCAGGTCGGCCGCCGCCTGGGCCGCCTCGGCGAGGCGCTCGAGGGTCGCGTTCTCGCCCTCGAGCCAGCGGCAGACGGACCAGTGCCAGGGGTAGCCCTCGCCGGGCGCTCCCTTGGCGAGCGGCACCGGGACGGGAAGCGGCAGCAGTGGGGCCAGCCTGGGCAGCCACAGCTGCTCCTTGTCCACCTGCGCGGCAGCGGCAGGAATGCGGGGAAGGCGCACGGCCATGCCGTCGCCGAGCCGGTAGATCGCGTTGTCCGTGCCGGCGGAGCGGACCGGCTCGACCGGGAGGCCGGCCCACTGCGGGAACTGCGCCTCGAGCAGCCGGCGCACGAGCGACGCGTCGGTGTCTAGCTCGTCGGCGTGCATCCTGCCGCTGGACACGGGCACCTCCTCGAGCCGGGGCCGGCCGGCGGCGCAGCCATGGGGGGTGGCGTCATCCCCGATCCCGAAAACGCTGTAGGGGCGACGCGCGCCGCCCCTACTCGCCCTTCCACATGATGCGCCCGCAGGAGGGACAGCGCACGATCTGGTTGCCCTGGTACACCTTCTGCGCGATGTTCATGGGCAATTGCACGTTGCAGCCCATGCAGCGGTAGCCCGAGCCGGTGCGGGCGACCTTGGCGACGCCCTGGCCCCGGCGCGACTTGCGCACGGCCTCGTACTCCTTGACCAGGTTGGCGGGGATGGTGGCGGCCAGCGCGTTGCGCTCGGCGAGCTTGCCCTGGTAGCTGGCCTCGAGCGCCTCCACCCGCGCGGCGTTGGCGGCCTCGAGCTCCTCGAGCTTGGGCTTGGCCTCCGCCATCAGGGCCTTCACCCGCTCGACCTCCCCCTCCAGGCGGCTGATCTCCTCGAACTTGGGCTCGTTGAGGCCCTCGAGCTCCTCGTAGCGCCCGGTGAGCTGCTGGATCACGTTCTCGTACTGGGTCTGTTCGCGGGCTCCCTGGGCTTGGCGCTGCGCCTCCTTGGCCCGGCCCAGCTTTTCCTTGAGGTCGGCGATTTCGGCCTCGTTCTGGCGGTATTCCATCTCCTGCTCGCGCAGGTCGCCCTGGTGTTTGGCGAGTTCGGCCTCGAGGCTTTGCCAGCGAGCACGGGCGGCCTTGAGGTCTTCGGGGAGGTTGCCCTGTTCCTCACGGATGCGGTCTAGCTCGAGGTCTTTTTCTTGTAGACGAAACAGTTCGGCCAGCGCGTCGGACCCGTTCACAAGCCTAGTCTAAGCCAGCCCACAAGCTGCGTGCAAAGCGCAGGGGCGGTAAAAAGGCGGATCGGGCGCGGAAATGGCGATGTTTAGGGGATGTTGCGGGTGGCCGATAGTCGATAGCTGATAGCCAAACGCCAAACGCGGGTCGTGCGTCGTACGTCCTACGTCGTACGCAAAACGCAATACGCAAGACGCGAGACGCGGGACGCTTTGGCCCTTGGCCCTAGACCCTCGAGTGCCACGCGCCGCGAGCCCGCCTTTCGCTGACGGCTGAACGCTGATAGCTGACGGCTTAATCCTCTCGAGGGGCTAAGCTAGGGGCGTGGAACGGCTGGAAGGGCTGGGGGGCCTCGAGCCCGTGCGCCTGATCGTCTTGCTGTCGGTGTTCTGCGGCGGTGTGCTGCTGATCGCCTTGGGCCGGGGGCTCTTCGGCAAAAGCCGCTTCTTCCGCTACGTGCGCGAAGGCCCGCCCTGGCTGGCCCTGGCGCTGAGCGTGGGCCTGCTGGTGCTGGTCTTTGCCGTGGCGGGGTGGTTGCTCGGGTAGGGGTGGCGATGGGCGGTAGCCGGGCGCGGGTCGGGCGTTCGGTGCGGGTCGTACGTCCTACGTCGTACGACGTACGCAATACGCCAAACGCGAGACGCCAAACGCAAGACGCCTGGTTCCCCCCTTAGCAAGGGGGGGTAGGGGGGATAAACCCTCCCCGCGTACGGGGAGGGTTTATC
>NZ_QXDL01000059.1:0-20038 GCF_003574345.1 Calidithermus terrae | reverse complement strand
GCGCGTGGATGGACTTGAGAATTTCCAGCACCATGATGGCGTTGGTGAGGTCCAGGTTGCCCGTCGGCTCGTCGGCCAGGACCACCGGCGGGTCGCCGATGATGGCGCGCGCGATGGCCACGCGCTGGGACTCCCCTACCGAGAGCTCCTCGGGGAAGGAGCGCTTCTTGTGCACCAGGCCCACCAGCCGCAGCACGCGGGTCACGCGGGTCTCCCACTCCGACTTGGGCACGCCCAGCACCCGCAGGGCGAAGAGCAGGTTGTCCTCGACGGTCTGGTCCTTCAAGAGACGGTGGTCCTGGAACACCACCCCGATCTTGCGGCGGTGCAGCGCGATGCGGTCCCCCCGCAGGGCCTTGAGGTTCTCCCCCCCGAAGTAGATGGCCCCGCTGGTGGGCTCGAGCCGCTTCAGCAGCAGCGAAAGCAGGCTGGACTTCCCCGCCCCCGAATGCCCGACCAGGAAACAGAACTCGCCCTTTTTGATCTCGAGGTTGATGTCGTAAAGCGCCTTGGTCTGGGTTCGGGCGTACTCGAGGGTCACCCGGTGGAAACCGATCATGGCTGACAGTATAAAAGCCGGGTGTGAAGGGGATGTGGCAGGCAAGGGCGGCCATAAGCGGTAACTGGTGAGCCGTCGGCAGTCAGCTATCAGCCGTCAGCGTGTGGCCTGTGGTTGACCCCAACCCTCCCCGCGTGCGGGGAGGGGGTATCCCCCCTGGCCCCCCTTGTTAAGGGGGGTAAAGAAAGGGCGTTTTGCGTCTGGCGTCTCGCGTACGGTGTAGGACGTACGACGTACGACCCGCCTCAGGCGCACGACGCACGACCCGCGCCCGGCTATCGGCTATGAGCTATCGGCCATTTACCCTTCGGCCTCCTCTAATCCCCCCTGTACCGCCGATAACCATTTTTCTCACCGTCTGCCGTTAGCATGAAGGGCATGAGGCGTTTCTCCTGGCTTCTCGTTGGGGGCGCGGTGGTCGCGGCCCTGGTTTACGCCCAGATCGGGCGGCCGAATTCCGACGCATTCCTGCGTAACCGTAACGGTCAGGCGCTGATGCAGACTTACCAGCTCATCCAGGACGAGTACCTGCAAAAGCTCGACCAGAAGAAGCTGGACGCGGTGATCCAGGGCGGCATCCGGGGCATGATCGGCGCCCTGGACGACCAGTTCACCAGCTACACGGCCCCTACCAGCAGCTCCATCCGCAGCCAGGACCTGCAGGGGGAGTTCTACGGCATCGGCGTGAGCCTGTCGCTGCAGCCGGCTAAGGGGGGCGGGGCGCAGATCATCGGGGTGACCCGGGGCCTGCCCGGGTACAACGCCGGGCTGAAGGTGGGCGACGTCATCACCGAGGTCAACGGCCAGGACGTGACGAAGCTCGAGGTTGACGAGATCGTCTCGAAGATCCGCGGGCCGAAGGACACCAAGGTGACCATCGGCGTGCGGCGCGACGGCAGCAACGCGGTCATCAAGTTCGAGATGGTGCGGCAGAAGGTCGAGATCATCTCCGTGACCAAGGCCATCCTGCCGGGCAACGTCGGCTACGTGGCGCTCGAGACCTTCGCCAACGTCAAGGTCTTCGAGCAGCTCAACGCCGCGCTCAAGGAGATGCGCGACAAGGGCGTGAAGAAGCTGGTCTTCGACCTGCGCGACAACGGCGGGGGCCTGCTCGACCAGGGCTGCCAGGTGGCCGAGGCCTTCATCAAGGAAGGGCCCATCGTCTTCACCCGCTACCGCACCCAGACCAAGCTTTTCTGCGAGGCCAGCGGCCGCGTGCAGTGGAGCGGGCCGATGGTGGTATTGGTCAACGGCAACTCGGCCTCGGCCTCGGAGATCGTGGCGGGGGCCATCCAGGACACCGGCCGGGCCAAGGTGATCGGCGAGAGCACCTTCGGCAAGGGCGTGGGCCAGAACGTCATCGACCTGCCCAACGGGGGCGAGCTCACGCTGGTGACCTTCGAGTGGCTCACCCCCAAGAAGCGGGCGCTTAACAAGACCGGGGTCAAGCCCGACATCGAGGTCAAGGACACCCGCTTCGAGGTGCCCCTGGCCTTCGAGGGCACCGGGGTCAAGCCCGGCGAGACCGTGACCCTGAACGTCGGCGGCAAGACCTACACCGCCAAGGCCGACGAAAAAGGCAAGTTCACCTTCAGCCAGACCCTGCCGCCCCGTCCCCAGTCCGAAGACCGCGGGCAGGCCCTGATCGAGCTCGAGAAGGACGCCATCCTGCAGCGGGCGCTGGAGGAGCTGAAGTAAGGCGCGGGTCGTACGTCGTACGTCCTACGCCGTACGTAAGACGCCAAACGCAAGACGCAAAACGCCTCGTTCCCCCCTTAACAAGGGGGGCCAGGGGGGATACCCCCTCCCCGCACGCGGGGAGGGACGGGGTGGGGTCACCACACGCCACTAGCTATGAGCCTTTGCAAGGTTAAGTCTTCTTAAACAGGCTCGAAAAGCGAGATTTACACCACTCATCTTCAGCTTAGGGCCTTAGGCTTTAAGCCAGTGATGATCCGACTGGAGAACCTCGGCAAGCGCTACGGCCGCTTCGTGGCCCTGCAAGGGCTAAACCTCGAGATCGCCCCGGGAGAGACGGTGGCCCTCTTAGGCCCCAACGGTGCGGGCAAGAGCACGACCATCAAGGCGCTGGTGGGGCTGCTCAAGCCGACCTCAGGGCGGGCTTTGGTCAACGGGGTGGACGTGTGGAAGGAGCCGGTGAGGGCCAAGGCCCAGTTCGGCTACGTGCCCGACCGGCCCTACCTCTACGGCAAGCTCTCGGGGGCTGAGCTCCTGCGTTTTGCCGCTGGGGTCTACCGCATCCCCAGGGCCGAGGCCGAGCGGCGCATCGAGGAGTTGCTCCACGAGTTCCGCCTCGAGCGCTTCGCCTCCTCGCTCATCGAGACCTACTCGCACGGGATGCGCCAGAAGCTCTCGCTGGCCCTCTCGCTGCTGCACCGCCCCCCCGTGCTCATCCTCGACGAGCCGATGGTGGGCCTCGACCCCCACGCGGCGCGGCAGGTGCGGGATCTGCTCAGGAACTACTCGGCCGAGGGGCGGGCGGTGCTGTACGCCACCCACCAGATGCCGCTGGCCGAGGCGGTGAGCAGCCGGGTCGCGCTGATCCACCGGGGCCAACTGCTCGCGCTGGGAACGCCGCGCGAATTGCTCCACCAGCACGGCACCCAAGACCTCGAGGAGTTCTTCATCCGGCTCACCGAGGACGCCGCCCTCGAGCCCATCCTCCAGTGACGCGCCCATGCTCACCCTCCGCGCCCGCATCCTCTACAACACCTTCCGCCAGTCCCCGGCCACCACGGCGCTGGGGCTGCTGCTGGCCCTGGGCCTGGCCTACCTGGCCTGGAGCGGCACCACCTGGTTCTTGGAGTTCATCACCTACGAGATCGTGGGCCGCAGCTCGCTGCTCGAGCGGCTGAGCGCGGTGTTCACCCGCAACGTGCTCGTCGAGCGCATCGTGGGCGTGCTGCTGCTGGTGCTGTCCTCGAGCGTGGTGCTCTCGGCGCTGCCCAACGCCATCGCCGTGCTCTACAGCTCGGAGGACCTGCCCATCCTGCTCGCCCTCCCGCAACGTGCCGCCAAGGTGTTCTTGTTCAAGGTGGCCGAGACCTTCGCCACCACCGCGCTCGTCCCCGCGCTCTTCACCCTGCCCGTCGTCTTCGCGGTGGGGGCCTTCTACGACGCGCCCTGGTTCTTCTACCCGGCCACCCTGCTGGTGGTGTTGGCGCTCTACGCCTTCCCGGTCGCCATCGGGGTGGGGCTGGCGCTGCCCTTAGTGCGCTTCGCCCCGGCGGGGCGGGCGAAGGAATGGGCCGCGGCGGTGGGGGCGGTGCTGGGCGGCGGCCTGATCTTCCTGCTGCGGGCCGTGCGCCCCGAGGCCCTGCTGCAGACCAACTTCGCCGACCCCGACGCCCTCGACCGCTTCCTGCAGAGCTTCCGCGACCCCGCCGCACCCTTCCTTCCCTCCAGCCTCGCCTCCGACGCCCTCGACGGCCTGATGAAGGGCCACTTCAACGCCGACTTCTTCGTTCTGGTCGGGCTCTCCCTGCTGCTGCTGGCGCTGGCCGGGCTGGTGGCGGGCTACGCCTACCAGATCGGCTGGGTGCGCTCCCTCGAGGGCACCGTGCAGGAACGCGGCTTCACCCGGCCCGGCTTCTGGGACCGCGTGAGCCTCGGCAGCCGGGCCTGGGCGCTGTGGGTGCGCGACCTGCGCCTGTTCTTCCGCGACGCCAACCAGGCCGCCCAGCTCGTGCTGGTGGGGGTGCTGGTGCTGCTGTACACCACCAGCTTGCAGTTCATCCCGCTCGAGGGCGAGCGCTTCCGCGTGGTGGTGGGCTTCTTGCACCTGGCCTTCCAGGGCTTCGTGATCGCGGGGGTGGGGGTGCGGCTGGCCTACCCGCTCTACTCGCTCGAGGGCCCCGGCTTCTGGCTGGTCCAGACCGCCCCGGTGAGCCGCCTGACGCTGCTGCTGACCCGCTTCGGCCTGGCCCTGGTCTTCCTGCTCCCCCTGGCCTTGATGCTCGGCCTGCTCTCCCCCCAGGTGATCGGGCTGGGAACCAACCTCACCCAGATCTCCGTCGCCATCGCCCTCGCCTCCGCCGTGGCCGCGGCCGGGCTGGGCGTGGGCCTGGGCTCGGCCTTCCCCCGCTTCGACGCTGCCAACCCCGCCGAGGTGCCGCTGGGCCTGGGCGGCCTGCTCTACATGGGCCTCTCCTTGCTCCACTCGGCCGCCCTGGTGGTCCTGGCCGCCCGCCCGGTCTACCTCTCCTTCGGCAGCCGGGAGACCTACCTCGCCGGCCCCGAAGGCCCCCTCTGGCTCCTCCTGCTCGCCGCCCTAACCCTCCTGCCCGCCCTGGCCGCCCTGGCGTTCGGGTACAAGCGAATGGGAGACCCGGCGTAGAGGGATGGGAAAATCACGGCCCGTGGCCTGTCGAGGGTCCAGGGCCTAGGGTTTAGAGCCAAAGCGTTCCGCGTTTAGCGTCTTGCGTTTTGCGTTTGGCGTTTTGCGTCTTGCGTACGGCGTAGGACGTACGACGTAGGACCGGCGTACGCCGCAGGACGCACGCCCCACGCCCGGCTCTCGACCCCCACCCCCGCCTTGGTATACCATCTGGGCTATGGACCAGCGCATTCAGAACCTCCGCAAGGAAGTGGACCGCATCAACCGGCAATTGCTGGCCCTGCTCTCCGAACGCGGCCGCATCGTCAGCGAGATCGGGCGCGTGCAGACGGAGCTGGGCATCGACCACTACGACCCCAAGCGCGAGGAGGAGATGCTGGCCTACCTCAGCGCCGAGAACCCCGGCCCCTTCCCCTCCGACACCATCCGCCGGCTGTTCAAGGAGATCTTCAAGGCCTCCCTCGACCTCGAGGAGCGCCAGGACAAGCAGAAGTTCCTCTACTCGCGCAAGGTCAAGCCCGACGACACCACCGTGCGGGTGGGCGAGGTGGTGTTCGGGCAGGGCAAGCAGATCATCGCCGGGCCCTGCTCCATCGAGACGGAGGAGCAGGTGATGTCCACGGCCCGCTTCCTGGCCGAGCGCGGGGTGAAGGTGCTGCGCGGGGGGGCCTTCAAGCCCCGCACCTCGCCCTACGGCTTCCAGGGACTGGGGGAGCCGGGGCTCGAGCTCGGCCGCAAAGCCGCCGACGCGGGCGGCATGGTCTTCGTGACCGAGGTGATGGACACCCGCGACGTCGAGCTCGTGGCCCGCTACGCCGACATCCTGCAGGTGGGCACCCGCAACGCCCACAACTTCGCGCTGCTCAAGGAGGTGGGCAAGGCCAGCAAGCCGGTGCTGCTCAAGCGCGGCTTCGCCCAGACCATCGAGGAGTGGTTCTACGCCGCCGAGTACATCCTCTCGCAGGGCAACGGCCAGGTGATCCTGTGCGAGCGCGGCATCCGCACCTACGAGAAGTGGACCCGCAACACCCTCGACCTCTCCGCCGCCGTCCTCGCCAAGCAGGAGACCCACCTGCCCGTGATCGTGGACGTGACCCACGCCGCCGGCCGCCGCGACCTGCTGGCTCCCCTAGCCCGCGCCGCCCTGGCCGCCGGGCTCGACGGGGTCCACGTCGAAGTCCACCCCAACCCCAAGGTCGCCCTCTCCGACAACGAACAACAGCTCGACTTCGCCCAGTTCGACCAATTCCTTGCCGCCATCCGCGACCTGATGCCGCAGCCGGTGGCGCAGTAGATTCGAAGCGGTCAGCCGTCAGTTTGTGGCTCGTGGTTTACCCCACCCCGGCCCTCCCCGCGTGCGGGGAGGGGGTATCCCCCCTGGCTCCCCTTGCTAAGGGGGGTAAACAAAGGGCGTCTTGCGTTTTGCATCTTGCGTTCGGCGTACGACGTACGACGTACGACGTACGACCCGCGTCTTGCGTTTTGCGTCTTGCGTACGACGTACGACGTTAGGACGTACGACCCGCACCTGGCGTCCTACCGCACCGTCAACTGACCGCTCGAGCCCAGCGCGTACACCCCCGGCTCGTTGACCAGTAACAGCCTGGGCGGCGCGGCGAAGTACGTGCCGGACGACAGCGCCCGCAGCTTGTAGCCCACCACGTACTCCCCGGCGGGCAGCTTCTCGAAGAGGAAGACGGCGCGGTCGTCGAGCAGGCTGGTGCTGGCGTAGTAGCTCCTGCCCGGCCCGAGGGCGCTGGGGTAGGGCAGGCTCGAGGTCGGCTCGAAGCCGGCGGGGTAGGGGTCCTCCAGGCGCAGGCGCTCGCGGGGGAGGGTGAGGCGCAGGCGCAGGCGGACCTCGACCACGCCGAAGCGCTCGGCCTCGTTCGTGGAGTAGCTGCGCTCGAGGGTGAAGTCGGCGGGCGGGGGCGGGACGAAGCGCGGGGTCTGGTAGATGACCCGGCGCAGCAGGGCCACGGGGCCGGCGGCGCGCAGCTCGAGGGCGTTGTCCGGTCCGAGGGCGACGGCGGGGAAGCGCAGCGGGGCGCCGAGGGCGGGCAGGCTGCCGAGCTGGGCCAGGCTATGGCCGTTGAGGGTGATCTGGACCGGTCCCGCGCCCCCGGTGAGCTGCCGCGCCTCGAGGTATTCCGCCAGGGCGTAGCCGGCGAGGGCGGCTTGGCGCGGGGTGCGGTAGCGCGAGCTCTGCAGCTCGTTAGCCAGCCAGCCGGCGTAGGCGGGGGCGTCGGGGGAGTTCAGGGCGAGCGCGGCCAGCAGGGCGTAGGCGGTGGCCTCCATGCTCTGCCCGATGCTGAGGCCCGCGCTGTCGCGCTTTTGCTCCGCGGCGAGGCGGGCGTAGGCGTCGGGCCGTGGGGCGAGCTCCGCCGCCAGGCGGGCCATCTGGGGCAGGGTGAGGGGGCGGCGGCTCAGGGCCTCGAGCAGCTCCTCCCGGCTCAGCACGCCCAGTTGGTACAGCGCCCAGCGCAGGTCGTTGGACATCACCTGCTGGGCCTCGAGGTACTCGAGGGTGCGGCCAAAGTCACGGATGACGTAGTCGTCGAAGCCGGCCAGGCGGGCCGCCGCCAGCGCCTGCACCGCGCGGATGGTGTCGAAGGGGTTGCTGCGGGCCCCCGGGCGCCAGCCCCAGCCGCCGTCCTCGTTCTGGGCGGCGCTCAGGGCGCTGAGGTTGGACTGCACCTGCTGCCGCGCCGCGTCGGTGGGCAGGCCCAGCGTGCTCAGGCCCTTCCAGACCCAATAGGCCGTCAGCAGCGCTTCGGCGGGGTCCTCGTGGCCCAGGAGGTCATTGGGGTTGCCCAGCGCCGCCGCGAGCGGGCTGGGGGCGACCCACAGGCGCAGCTCGGCCTGGCGGGCCTCGGCGGGCAGGGTGAAGCGGTCGGTGAGGAGGCCGGTGGCGCTCTGGCTCAGGCGGGTGAGCTCGAGCTCCTCCCCGCGCTCGCGCACCGGCAGCGCGAGGCGCACGGCGTCGGGGTGCTTGCCCTCGGCGCGGGCCTCGAGGCTCAGCCGGTCGGCGTTCTCGGGGGCTTGCAGCGGCCAGGGGACCTCGAGGGTGCCTTGGGGCAGCACGCTCACGCTGCGGGCCTCACCCCGCCCGCCCGCGCTCAGCGTGAGCTTGACCACCTGGGTTTCGGCGGTGAGGTTGTGCACGGTGGCGTAGGCGGTGGTGCGGTCGCCGCGGGTGAGGAAGGCGGGGGTGCTCAGGCGCAGGTAGACGGGTTGCTCCACGCGGAAGGCCCCGTCGTACTCCCCGGCCGCGGCGTCGGGGGTCACGGCCCGGGCCAGCAGGCGGTACTCGGCGAGGTCGTCGGGCAGCTCGAGTTGCAGGCTGGCGCGGCCCTGGGCGTCGGTGCGGACGGCGGTGAAGAAGGCGGTGTCGCGGAAGTTCTGGCGGAGGTAGACGCCCGCTCCGTCGCCGCCCCCGCCGCCCAGCCCGTCGGGGCGGGTGTCCAGGAAGCTGAAGGCCGTCCGCACCGCGTTGTGGGGCTTGCCCCAGAAGAAGCGCCAGGGGTCGGGGATGAGGTCTTCCTGCAGGGCGTAGACGGCGCGGTGGACCGCCCCCACGCCGACCCAGGCCGCCACCGGCTGGCCCCCCAGGGTGGTCTGGACGTTGAGGGTGACGCGCTGGCCGGGCCGCAGCCCGCCGGGGACGCTCACCTTGACCTCCAGGCGCTTGCCGGGCACCGGCACGAACACCTCGCGCTCGGCCCGGTAGCTCCGCCCGTCCCGCACGGCCTCCAGGCGCAGGGTGAAGCCGGGCTCGAGCTCGGGGGTGATGGAGATGGGGATCGCCGTCTGTTGGCCCTCGACGCGCAAGAGCTGCTGGCGGTACACCTCCCGGCCCTCCAGGCTCAGCAGCACCGTGCTGCCTTCGGGCAGGTCGGTGCGCAGGGTGAAGCGCGCGGTCTCGCCCACCTTGTACAGCCGGTCCTCGCCCAGGAGGTCGAAGTCGGGGCGGTCGCTGGCGGGAGGGGTGGTCAGGCCGGGGACGGGGAGGTAGCCCAGGAAGCGCAGGGTCCGGGCGACGCGGCCCTGGGAGTCCTGGGCCTCGAGCTCCAGCCGCACCGAGCCGGGGCCTTTGGGGGTGTACGTGAGGCTGGCCTCGCCCCGGGCGTCGGTGGTGAGGCTGAAGCGCTCGGCCTGGAGCACCCTCTCGCGCCAACCGTCGCGGGGCACGAACTCCCAGGTGCTGCGGATCACCCTGGCCCGCACCGTGCGGTTGGGCAGGCGCTCGGCTGTGCCCACCCGGCGGGCGAACACCTTGAGCCTGAGGGGCCGCTCGAGCGCCAGGTCGGGCACCGGGCCCACCCCCAGGGCCAGCCCGCTGGGGTGGACCTCGACCTCCGCGGTGGCCGGGACGATGCGGCCGAATTCGTCCTTGGCTTGGACGGTGACGGTGTAGGGCGTTACCTCGCCGTCGCGGCTGGCGAGCGGCAGCTCGAATCGGGCGCGGCCCTGCTCGACGGCGACCTGGGCCAGGCGGCTCTGGGGGTCTTCGTAGGCGTAGTACCCCCCGGAGATCCAGTTGGGGTCGGGCGGGTCGTCCTGGGTGTAGTCCCGCTCGTCGAAGGCCTCCTTGGCCCGGGTGGCGGTGTAATAGTCCCAATCCGGTCCCCAGTAGCCGCGCTCGGCGAACACGTCGGCCTGGGCCTTTAGCCGCCCGCCGCTGTAGTACTCGCCCTCAAGCACGAAGGGCACCTTCCCCGCCACGGCCTCCTTCGGGCCGCGCAGCTCGACGCGGAAGGCGGGCTTGACGTAGGGCTGGACGGTGAAGGAGGCGTGCCCGGCGTAGCTCAGCGGCTCACGGCGCAGCTCGCCGCCGTGGGGGATGTGGACCTCGAGGGCGTAGTTGCCCGACCAGGAGAGCTGCAAGGGGATCTGCTCGGAGAAGTGGCCCGCGCCGTCGAGCTTGAGGGGGCGCTCGAGCACCCGGTTGCCGCCCTCGTCCACCAGCCGGAGCGTCGCCTCGCCGCTGTAGGGCCGGTAGCGCGGCCCGTCCACCTGCCGGACGGCCCCGCTCACCCGCACGGTGTCCTTGGGCTGGTAGAGGGGCCGGTCGGTGAGGACCAGGGTGCGGAAGACCGGGCCGGCGGCGTTCTCCTGGGCGAAGAAGCTGAAGGCTTTGGAGCCGTCGCCCTCGGCGCGGAAGCGCAGCTCGCTGGCCCGGGGCGCGGGGATGCGGGCCAGGCCGTCGGCGTCGGCGGTGGCCTGCCCAAGCGGGCGCAGCGTTTTCGCCCCCTCCTCCCCCTCCTCCACGAAGAGCTCGAGGCGGGTGCCGGGCCGGGGCTCGCCCGTGGCGAGGTCCACGGCCCAGAACTGGGCGTAGGTGGGGGCGGCCTTGAACACCACGGCCAGGTCGGTGACCTGGAAGGCCATGGCGCCCAGGACGGCGTTGGGCGCGGCGGGGTCGGCGAGGGCCAGCAGGTACTGGCCGGGCTCGAGGGGCGGGAACTCGAGGAAGACCTGGTCGGGCACGTCCGGACGTGCCCGGAGGGGCCGGGTGCTCCGGGCGGGCGGCCCGGTGAAGGCGAGCTTGTCGTGGGAGTCTTGCAGGAAGTAGTCGGGCTCGAGCGGGAACAGCCGCACGTAGACCTCCTCGTGCGGGGCGCGGTCGTCCAGCCACATCCCGAAGCTCGCCGGCCGGCCCGGCAGCTTGAGGGCGTCCTGGTATTCGTCGAGGTTGATGCCGCGCGGGTCGTTCTCGTCGAGGTACTCGGTGTTGACGTAGCCCAGCTCCTCGCCGTAGAGCACCTTGGCCCAGCCCTTGCCCTCCCCCTGGTAGATCTCCTGCAACACGTACACGGTGCGCCCGGGCTCGAGCACCCGCCTGACCGGGTAGGCGGTCGAGGGGCCCTCGCGCAGGTTGAGCGCGGTCTTGGTCACGGCCGGGTCCGCCAGGGCCAGGCCGGAGAAGAGCATGCAGGCCAATGCCGTCTGGAGTATTCGCATGGACCCATTCTAACTCACGGTTTGTCACCTGCCTCCCGAGCCCCGGCGCCGCAGGGGGTAGGCTTGAGGCATGGGTCTGCTCGACAACCTCTTGGGGGCCTTCCTCAAGCTCACCGACCCCACCCCCGAGTTCCACCGCTCGAGGTGTTTGCTCGAGAAGAACTCGGTGGGCGGCTGCGACAAGTGCCAGGCGGTGTGCCCGCACGGGGCCATCGACCTTTCCAATTTCACCGTCCAGATCGACGAGACGCTGTGCACGAGCTGCGGCCTGTGCACCCAGGTGTGCCCCGGGGCCGCGCTGGAATTCCCGCTGGGGCCCCTGCAGGAGGCGTTGCACCGCGGCAAGGGGCAGGTGCGCTGCTCGCAGGCCCACGGGTCGGGCGAGGAGGTGCGCTGCTTAGGCCAGCTCACCCCCGGGCTCCTGGCCGAGGCCGCCAGCCGCTGCGGCCCCCTGACCCTGGCCCACGGCGACTGCGCCCGGTGCAAGATCGGCGGCGAGAGCGTGCCCCGCCAGCTCCAGCAGGCCGCCGAGGAGGCCCGCAGGTTCTACCCGGCCCTCGAGCTGCGCCTCACCCTCGACAAGCTGCCGGGCTCGCCCGTAGGCCGCCGCGAATTCTTCGGGGCCATGCTCGGCGGGGCCAAGCGCAGCGCGGCCGAACTGGTGCCGCAGTTGCCCATCCCGCTCGAGGAGGAATCCCCCGAACTCCCCGCCGAACTGCGCCTGCGGGTCATCGCCGCCCGCCGGGCCGAGGAGGTGCGCTGGCCCAAAATCCAGGTCGCCGAAGGCTGCACCCTCTGCCCGGTCTGCACCAACGTCTGCCCCACCCAGGCGGTCTCGCGCGAACGGGAGGTGGTGGAGGGCCTCAGCGACGAGTACGTCCTCAAGCTCGACGTCGCCGCCTGCACCGGCTGCGGCGCCTGCGTGAGCAGCTGCCCGCCCCAGGTCATCACCCTCGAGCAAGCCGGCAAGGAGGAGGTGCTGGGGGAGAAGCTCGAGCTGTACCGGGGAACGCCGCCGTGGTACGACTTGTGAGCAATCAGGCTTGGGCAGTAGCTCGTGGTCTGTCGAGGACCGAGGGCCAAGGCGTACGACGTACGACGTGGGACGTGCCTTTAGCGTCTTGCGTCTTGCGTACGACGTACGACCCACGCCCGGCGTCCAGCGTCCGGTCATCAGCTACCGGCTATCGACGCCCTCCCCCTTCTGCCGCCGGTAATGCCGCCGCGCCTTAGCCCGGTTGCCGCAACTGCTCATCGAACACCAGCGGCGGCTGTGGTTCTTGCTGTAGTCGAGGAAGAGCCAGTTGCACGTAGGGCTGTCGCACTCCCGCACCCGGGGCAGGCGGTCGGAGGTCAGGAGTTCGGCCGCGGAGCGGGCTACCGGCCACAGGGGGCTGTCCAGCGCGTCCCCTAGCCCCTCCCAGCTCCAGGTGAACCCCTCTTCCGCGGGCTCGAGCCGCTGGTGGCGCAGGGCCTCGGCGAGGACGCCGTTGAGCTGCTCGAGCCCCTCCGACGGGGCGGGCCGCCCCGCTGCCACGGCCGAGAAGACCGTGTAGACGGCCTCCCGCAGGGCCAGGGCTCGCGTGAACACCCGCGCCGCCTGCTCGGGCTGGCGCCCGGCCACGGCCTGCAGGTGCAGGCGGTCGAGGGGGTTCAACACCCCGGCCTCCGCGGCCCAGGCGAGCAGGTCGCCGTAGTTCTGGAAGCGCCGCGGGTCCTCGCCGACGGCGTTGGCGAAGTCCAGGCACAGCGAGCTGAGGTCTTGGTGCTTCTCGGGCACGCCTCGAGTATGCCCCCGAAGTTCTAACCAGTCAATGACAGTTGACAGGTTAGCGATATGCTGCTAACATAATAACTGGCTAAAGCATTTTAGGTGGTTAGGAATAACGGAGGGGATCTATGTTCGACGCTCATGCTCAGTGGCACCTGGCCCAAACCAGGCACAAGCAGCGGCTGGACGAGGCCGAGCGGCACCGGCTGTTGGCGCAGGCCGACCTTCGCGAGCCGCGGCCACGGTCCTCGGCCTGGCGAGCGCTGGTCAACCGCCTGGGCGACCGCCTGATCGCCCTGGGGCACGGCCTGAAGGGCGAGCCGTGGCAGGCGTGGGGTCCGAGGTGAAGCCCTCAGGCCGGGCTGGGCTCGCTGCCGGGCGCCCGGACGACGCGGTGGTCTACGGTCTTGGAGAGCACCAGCGAGGTGGTGGTGTTGCCGTACATCGACAAGCGGCGCAGCAGCTCCTCGAGGTGGCCCACCGACTCCAGGCGCAGCCGGATGAAGTAGCAGTCCTCCCCCGTGACGTGCCAGCACTCCAGCACCTCGGGGAGCTGGCCCACCAGCTTGCGCACGGCGGCGTGCTTGTCGCCCGACACCCGCAGGCGGGCGAAGAACTCCAGGCCGTAGCCCAGCTTGCCGGGGTCCACGACGGCGCGGTAGGCGGTGATGACCCCCGCGTCCTCCATGCGCCGCACCCGCTCGGCCACCGCCGGGGCCGACAGCCCCACCCTCCGCCCGATCTCGCTGTAGGGCGTGCGGGCGTCTTCCTGAAGGAGCTCGAGGATCCGCCAATTCAGCTCATCCATCACTTTCGAGTCGAAGGACATAGCACCATTTTAGCACTCAAAGCTAAGAGATGGCAGGGTTTTACTTTCGCTTATCCATTCACTAAGCCCTTTGATGCTCGTACCCTTAAGTTGTAATCCAGGGCATTCCCTGGGGAAAGGAGCCCAACCATGTTCAGTCACCCTAGCCCATTCCGCGCCCGTCTGGAGGCCGCGCTCGAGAACGCCTACGCCCATTTCCGCGCGGATTACCCCGCCTGGCAGGACACCCTCTGGGACCGCCACTTCCTCAAGGCCCACCTCCTCCCCGCGCTCCGGCAGGGCCTCGAGCGCGGCCAGGCCCCCAGCGCCGCCCATATCGCCCGGTTGTGGGCCGAGCACCTGGGCCTATCCCCCGAGCTCCAGCAGCGCTGGCGGCGGGAACTGGAGCTCATGGCCGCCAACTTCCTGTGCCACCTCGAGCACGCCCGGCCCCCCCTCCCCAAGCGCCCCGTCTCCGTTTGACACCTGCTGTCGGGCTGGCTACAATACTGCCTTGGCGATGTTGGGGCATCGTCTAATGGCAGGACAACGGTCTTTGGAACCGTCGGTCGTGGTTCGAGTCCACGTGCCCCAGCCAAGTCCAGGACGCGAAAACCCGAGGGTGCTCTACCCTCGGGTTAGCCGTTTTACGGTGATTCTACGGTTTATCGGTTCACGCCTTGGCCCGTGGTTGGGTCAGTAGAGCCTCTGTGTCAACTAGCCACCCTTGCCGCTCGTGCTCCAAGACGTGCCTATAGATGCTCAGGGTAATCGTGGCGTTGGAATGGCCCAACCTCTCGGCCACCAGCTCCACCGGCGTACCAGCGGATAGCATCAGGCTCGCGTAAGCATGCCGCAGATCGTGCGCCCTCAGTCGGGGGAAGGGAGTTTCCTTGACTCCGGTCTTCTGCTCCCGCTCGAGCCGCTCCTTCTCCAACCGCTGGATGATACGGCGCAAAGCGCGGCCCGGTGCGTTGTAGTCCAAGGGTCGGGCGGGGGCGTTGCCTGGGAATAGCCACATGTCGGGTGGCGGGGGTTCTTTGAGCCGCTCGGTCCACCGCTGGTGGTACGCTTTCAAGCGCACGAGGGTAGCGTGTGGGATTGGCAGGACGCGGCAACTCGAGGGGGTCTTGGGCTCGTTCTCCCTGCCGTGGCTGTGGGTACGGCGGATGACAAGCAGGGCTTTCTCGAGGTCGAGGTCTTCCCACTTCAATCCCAGGGCCTCACCCACCCGAAGCCCCATGTTCAGCATCAACCGGAGACACATCGAGGTACGCTCATCCCCGTGTTGATCCAAAGCAGCCAATAGCATAGTGGCTTCGTGACGCTCGAGCGCTCTACCCACCCGCTCGGTGGCCTTGCCCCTGGGGGCTTTGACCTTGACCGGTGCAGCGGCGTTGCGGTGGACAAGCTCGAGGTTCAGGGCTTCCTCGAGCAGGGCGTGCAGCTTTTGCCGCACCATTCGCACGGTGCGGGGGGTGAGCCGCTTGGACAGGTCATCCACGAGGGCGCGAACGTGGGCGGGGGTGATCTTCTGCAAGGGCAGCTTGCCCAGCACCGGCAGGGCGTAGCCAAGCTCTCGCTTATAGGCGTCATAGGTGTTGGGCCGAACCTCGCGGCGCTTGCGCTCGAGCCACTGTTCGGCCCACTCCCGAAGGGTCATTTTGCTGGGGTCGGCCAACACCCCCTTGTGGTAGAGGGCCACCTGCTCGGCTAACCACGCTTCAGCTGCCTTGCGAGTGGGATGGTAGCTCCGCACCCGCAGCGGCTTACCGTTACCGTCAAAGCCCAGGTTCAGCTCAGCGCACCAGCGGCCTGAACCCTTGTGGAAGTACGTTGTACCCGCACCTTTACCGCGCTTCGGCATCCTCCACCCCCAGCAACCCCAAAGCCTCGAGCCCGGCCCGCACCACCTCACCCCTGCGGTGGGTATCGAGCCGTAGAAAAGCCTCTACCACCTCGCCACGCTCCCGGAAGCGGGCGCTTGCCGTCCTCTCTCCCGGTGCCAGCTCCACCAACCCCCCAAGGGCTCTTAGCCTCAACTCCTTAGGCGGCACTCTTCGCATACGCTCATCATAGCATGTGTACACAAGCTAATTTCCTCTAAGCTCTATTAAGGGAAATATGCTCTCTCCAATCCCCTCACCGACGAAGCCCGTCTGGGACGGCATTCCTCGAGCGACCGCGTAAAACGGCTTTTAAGCCCCCTCGAGGGAGGGGGCCGGTGTCGGACATTGAGGGTCAGGGCTCCCAGGTCACCCACCGGGGATTCTCGGAGAGGTACAGGGTAAAGCCCTGGGCGTAGGGGTTGGACTCCAGGGCCTCAGCAAGAAGCTGGTGGTACAGGGCGGCTTCTGCATCGCTGAGGGTGGTGGGTGCGTCCTCACCCTCGGTGCTCTCGTCTCGGTAGACGACCACGACCACCTTCGGTGAGAGGCCAAGGCGATTCTCGACAAACTGCAAACGGCGTTCTAGGCTCACGGTCTCACTCTCCGAAGGGGCAAAGGCCCCTGTTGAAGGGCTTGCTCGAGGGCCTGCAACCGGGCCTCGAGGTCGTGTGCCTCGTGGAGTTTGGCGTAAGCGAGGGTGACTTGCCCTAGGGCGTGGATGGCGCGAAGGGCGAGGTTGGGGTCTACGTCCTCGACGATCTCTGAGGCCCGCAAAACGGCCCTCCACAGGCGTTTTTTGGCCCGCTCTAAGTCTCCGGTAGTACGCGCTTTGGACGGCATAAATCCCCCTTGGGGGAGGGGCTACCCCCCCTCCCCCCCTGCGGCAACGGCCAGGGCCAGCAGCGTCAGCAGCGCGGCCAAAGGTAGCCGGGGGTTTCTGCGCCACCTCGAGATTAGCTCGCTGATCAACGGCTGGGGATCACCGGGCGGGGGTGGCAGATCGTGCGGCCACGTGGATAAATCGCCCTGCTCGGCCTTCTCGAGCACCGGCAGGACGGCGTTGGCCCACTGATCCCAGGGCACAAGCGCGCCCTCGAGGTCGTCCAGACCGTCAACCTCGACGGGGGCGAAGCGCTCGAACGCTCCATCGGGCAGCCCGTCCAGCGCGCTGCGGAACCGAGACCAGAAGGCACCCCAAGCCGCACTGTGGGCGGCGCGGGTGCGGTCCTCGAGTCTGTTGAGGCGGTTGGTCATAGATCGGTCACCTCGAGGGCAAGGGGAAGAAGCAGCGTCCCGGTCTCGGTTTGGAGGGTCAGGAACGCCTCACCACCCTCACCAACACGGCGGATGGCGGCCAAAAGCTCATCGGCAAGGCCAGCCTCGAGGCAAAGCTTGAGCAGATCGAGCCGAAGGCAAAGCTGCGGGAATTTGCGAGGTTGGGCGGTCATAACGATTTGGAGGGGTCAGGAGCGGGCACGGCTGCGGGCTGCTGGGCACCGGGCCGGGTCAGAAGTGTGTCCAGGACGTAAATGCCGAAGTCCTCGGGGGTCTGGGGCGGCGCGTGGTGCCAGTTTCGGCCCTCGTACACGGGCCGCTCCAGCCGGTTGGTTGGCCGCATGTCCGGCGGGAGCTGGAGCAGGGCACGGCCATCGGCTCCAAGATCGCTCAGGACGCCCTCGAGCGCGGCAAGGCGCTTGGAGTTCTCGGTATCGCCACCGTGGTGAGGCCACCCACCGGGCTCGAGGGCGGCGAAGGTGGCAAGCCACCGCTCACGGGCCGAGCGCCACTTGTTGATGATGGCCGGCCCTTGACGCTGTAGGGCGGCAATGGCCTGCTGCACGCCGTAAAGCAGGGCCTCGAGGTCTTCCCGGCACTCGCCAATCTCGTGGGCGATACCACGGGCCCGCTCGAGCAACTCCTGCCGGTGCTCTTGGCGTTCGGCCTCGGCAATAGCGCCCCGGACGGTGCTAATCTCCTGCTCGATGGAGCTAATCAAGTCCTGCGCGGCACGGGCGCGGGTCAGGTAGTTGAGTTTCTCGTGCAGGTCGGTGCTCTCTGCGGCTTTGCTCTGGGCAGCCTCGAGTTCAGCGCGGGCTGCGCTGAGTTGGGCCTCGAGGGTGGAAAGTTTGCTTTGTAGATGAGACATTTTGAACCTCCGTTGCGGATTTTTGGCTTCAGGTCGGTGTTTGGCGATCCCCGCCACCAACCGGGGGCGGTGGACGGGGTGGGTGCCGGCTCACGGCTCCCACCACCATTCACAGCGCTCGGGATCAACCCAGGCGATGCCAAGCGCGGGCAACACCACGCACTCCACCAGCCGGTGGCCGGCGACGTGAGGCCAGTGCTGGGCCACAACGCCCCGGAAGCGCCACCGGCCAGGGGCCAGCACCTCGAGCAGCCCTTGAGCCTCGCTCAGGCGGTCGAAGTAGCGCGGCATAGGCTCCTCACCGGGCTGCTCGATCTGGTGCAGCAGTTCGGCGGCGCGGGTGGTGGTCAATCGGCTCACGCTCCCTCCCCGGCCCGGTGCAGGGCCTCGAGTAGGCGCCCCAACTCCACCACCACCAGGGGCGGCTTGCGGTCGGGCTTGAGGATGAGCACGTCCCGCCCCTCGAGCCAACTTTCCAGGGTCTTGAAGTCCTTGCGGCCCTTCACCTCGATGAGCACCCGCCCCAGCCCCGGCAGGGTGGCCTCGAGGTCACCGGGATAATCGGGCACTGAGCCGCTGAGAGGTACCCTGCGGGCCTCCAACCCGGCGGCGCGTAGTTGCTCCAGCACCAGCCGCTCGACGCGGTTGCCCTTGCGCTTGGGGGCGCTACCGGCCACGGATCACCCCCAGCAGCTCACGGGCGGCTTTCGCCCCCTCGCGGTTCAAACGCCTGCGCCAGCGCGAGCGCTCATCCTCGTTGGGCAGGCTCTCGAGCCGGTTCCAGGCCAAGGCCAACGCCTCCTGCTCAGCGAGCCGCTTGAGGCTGGTGGGGAGCGGTGCGGGGTCGAGGGTGTAGCCACCTTCCTCATCCGCAACCCCTAGGGGTCTTATATCTCCAGAACCGGTAACACCGGTAACAGGTGCTATTTTTGCGTCCTGTACAGCATTTCTCGTGTTACCGGTTTCGGTTTTGTTACCGGAAGCTTCCGGTAACAGGGCGGGGGGGGTTTGGGGCGCGGGGTTTGTTACCGGTAGCGAACCGGTAACAAGCGGATTACCGGTAACGGGGTTTGAGTCGTCCTGGACGATGTCCGTACCGGTGTTACCGGTGTTACCGGTTTTTGAGATATAGGGGGCCAGTACCCGCACCACCCGCGTGGGGTGACCCCCTATCCGCTCCACCACCGTGTGGCGGGTCTCGCCCGCTGAGGTCTGGGTACGGGTGATGCCCCGCTCCCCCAGCCGCTTCCACAGGGTGCGTGGGGAGGGCAGGGGCTCCCCCTGCTCGGCAGCCAGTCGGTTGAGGGAGGCGTAGGCGCTCTCGGGGTTCAAGAGCACATCCCCGGTGCGGGCATCCAGCCACCCCACCTGGGGCCCTTGCGCCACCCACCGCCCTTGGGGGGCCTCCGGCGAACCGCTCAGGTTCTCTTGCCAGGCCCACCCCCAGCGCTCGGGGTCGGGCGGTGGCTCCTTGGGGTCTTCCAGGTCGAGCAGGTGGCCCCGCTTGCCGGTGAGCAGCCCCAGCAACAGGGGGATGAAGCGCTCGGCGGGGTCGGCGCTGCGCTGGTGCTCGGCCTGCGCCACCCCCACCTGCCGGAGGGCCTGCGCCATGCCGGACTCGAGAGCCTCGAGCCGGGCCGGGGGCACCCCCTCGGCTTCCAGGGCCTCGCGCAGGAGCACCCACACCCCGTGCAGCCGGGCCAGGGCGTCGGTGGTGCGCCCGTGTTCGGCGGGGTAGCGGGGGCGCAGCTCGGCCACAAGTTGCTTCAGCCGTGCGCGGGCCTCGTCCAGCCGGGGGGCCAGCCAGGTGATCCAGGCGGAGAGGGCGGCGGCCAGGGGCTCGGGGTTGCGCTGGAGGGCACTCACCCGCCCGAAGTCGAGCGCACCCCGCTGGAGTTCCAGCACCAGGCACCGTGCCCGCACACTGTGGCCGGGGGGCAGGTCTTCGCCGGTGACCAGCAGCGCCCCGCGCGGGGGGCGGTCGGGGTGCAGGGTGCCATCGGCCCGCATCCGTGGCCTGCCAGTGAGGTTGCCCTGGGAGCGCAGCAGCCGGGCGGCCTTGGCCTGCAGCTCCCGCTGCTTCCCCTCGTGGCCGGTGGGGGCGTAGTCGTCCACCAGCACCAGCGCGTCCTTGGCGGCGAAGGCCACCCCCTCCAGCGCGTTGGCGGTGGCTTCCCAGTTGAGGGGCGCACCGGGCCGGGTGTGGCCCCACAGGGTTTGCACCAGCAGGGCCAGGGTGGTCTTGCCCGCTCCGGTGGGGCCGGTGAGGTACACGCTCCCCATGGGGTGATCCAGCACCGCACCCAGGGCGTAGAGCAGGAGCGCCCAGGTGACGGTGGGAGGGGCCAGCTCCAGCAGGGGCAAGGCGTCCTGCACCCGCCCCGGCTCGGGCAGGGCGAAGCCCGCGAGCTCGGGGGGCAGGTCCACCTCCACGCCCTGAGCACCGATAGCCCCCCCAGCGTGGAGGTAGGCCCAGCCCTCCCCGACCCGAGCCCATCCGGTGTGGGCGTACACGGTGGCTTGAGCGGGGGTGGACAGGTATTGGAT